>NZ_JBIRXG010000015.1:0-248334 GCF_044388685.1 Streptomyces sp. NPDC020192
CTTTTCAGGGCCCGCATGTTCACGGAGTCGATCGCGCAACGGGACCAGTCCAGCTCGCCGCGCGAGCCGAGCTCGTCGAGGACCAGGCGGTGGAGCTTGGCCCAGACCCTGGCCTTCGTCCACTCGGCGAAGCGCCGGTGAGCGGTCGCCCCCGACGGCCCGAACGACGCGGACGGCAGCTGCTGCCACGTGCAGCCCGACATGGCCACGAACACGATCGCAGCCAGCACCTCCCGGTCACCGTGACGCCGCCGGCCGCCTCCCTGAGGCCGCGATGGCGCCTCCGGCACCACCCGCTGGAACAACTCCCACAACTCGTCCGGCACCAGCCGCTCAACGATTCCCACGCCAACAGGCTACCGAACACGCCAAATGAGATGACCTCTTAGGCGTGGCCTCATCCTTATCAGGTCGATCACGGTGCCCCTGGTAGCTGGAGGGGTCCCAGCGTGATGACGGTCTATCGACCGCCGGGGGCCGCTCTCGTCCGGAGGTGTTCGCCGCTGTTCGGCTCGAATCCCTCGGCGTCGCTGACGTCCGCCGGTTCCTCGTGCGCCTGGAGAAGGACACCACCGCAGCAACCGCCAAGGAATGGCACCGAGTTCTGCGCTCCGCACTGTCCTCCGCCTGCCGCGAGGAACTGATCACGCGCAACGTCGCCAAGCTCGTTGAGCCGCCCCGTACGGACACACCCGAGCTGCACCCCTGGACCCTGGACGAGACGCTCGACTTCCTCGCGGCCTCCCGCAAGGACCCGCTCTAGCCGGAGCCAAGGCGGGGGAGAGGTGGCAAGAGTCGGACTACGTCTTCGCCACCCGGAACGGCCGACCTGTCGAGCCGCGCAACCTCTACCGCTCTTTCACCCGAGTCGCCGAGTCCGCCGACCTCCGCGTCATCCGCCTCCACGACGCCCGCCACGGCACCGCCACCCTCCGCACGGCGGCCGGAGTCGCGCCCCGCGTCGTGATGGAGATCCTCGGCCACTCCCAGATCAGCATCACCATGGACATCTACACCCACGTCGTCCAGGACACCCAGCGCGAGGCCATGAGCCACATGGACCGGCTGCTCAGGAGGCGCCCCGGTCGCCAGTGATCGCCCGCGACCATCCGCGTTGATGTCAGAAGTAGATGTCAAAGGCCCCGGACCAAAATCGGTCCGGGGCCTTTTCCCTTGTGCCCCCGGCAGGATTCGAACCTGCGACACCCGCTTTAGGAGAGAGGCTGGACGATCTCGGACCTGAGCTGCGGCTTCGCCGGCCGAGAAAGCGAGCGACTACTCGACCGTGGGGTACCGGTGTTGACCGTGGCTACCCCCTGAATCTGGCACGGTTGTGGCACGAACCTCAGCCGACGACAGTCAGCCACGATGGCGGGTGCGCCGACCGATCAGGCGCGCGTGTGCTCGTTGCACCCCGCCGACCTTGGTCACGTTTCTGGCATGTCTTGTCGGTCAGAGGCAGGCTGGTGGCTTCGACCTCGACGAGAGCACCATGTGCCCGCGTGCTTCTGAAGAGCTCAGCTTAGGCTGGATTAGGAGCGTCTTCTTCGCAGAAAACCCTGCGAGGAGTGTGCCGGTGTAGCCATACTGCCTACATGAAGTTTGATCTCTCCAGGCTGGGTCCGCGCGAGTTTGAGAACCTGACTCAGAGCCTAGCTCTTGCGGAAATCGGCTCAGCACTCAACATCTTCGGTGCCGGCCCTGATGGCGGACGAGAGGCGACATTCGAAGGACCTGTCACCCTTGGTGAATCAGGCCCTACGATAGAGGGTTACGGGGTCCTTCAAGCGAAGTACTGCGAAAATACGAGCTCTCCGCGTTCGGATGCTACCTGGCTGATTAGACAGATCAGGGACGAGTTCAAAGAATGGAAGACTTCCATTAAGCGAACCAGGAAGCCGAATTGCATCATTTTTGCGACTAACGTAACTCTCTCGGGAGTGCCGCGTACAGGCGGATTGGATCGAGTTCATAAAGAACTTGAAAAGCAGTGCGAGACGTTGGGCATTAGGGAATGGCATGTCTGGCACGGTGAAACCATTAACAGGCTGCTGGAAAATCATCCTGAAATTCGGACGAGCTATTCCGCCTGGGTCCTTCCTGGAGATATTCTCGCGGAGCTTTACTCCAATATGTCGGCCCGGAAGCAAGAAGTCGGCAAGGGTCTCCAAAGGTATCTCGCTAAAGAACTGCTTCGGGACTTGCATGTAAACCTAGATCAGGCGGGATCGGCAGACGATCTGCAAATTCCATTGGCTGAAGTCTTTATTGACCTTCCGATGGGGATTCCCGGAGCAAGTAACGCAAATGCGCCCGGGAAAGTACTTCGCAACCTGATTAATGCCTGCGACCTAAAAGCGTCTCCTAATTCACCGAACCGAAAAAAGGTAACGCTCGATCGCTATGTACTTGTAGGAGGACCGGGACAAGGCAAGAGCACCGTAAGTCAATTTCTATGTCAACTCTATAGGGCAAACCTAATTGCTGGAGCGCCGGTCGCGCGCGCAAGTAATGTTGCACAGGCAATTGATTTGATTACAAACCAAGCAGCCCGTGAGAATCTCATCCCAAATTCTCACAGATGGCCTGTCAAGGTTCCACTGACTCAGCTTGCTGACGAGCTGGCGCACGGAGCGTCAAAATCTCTTTTGCAATTTATCGCCGCCCGAGCATCAGATGCTTCGGACGTGCATATCACACCCCAAGATCTCCGTGAATGGCTTGCGACATTTCCGTGGTTGCTTCTTTTGGATGGCCTTGACGAGGTGCCGGCCTCAAGCAACCGAGACCAAGTCTTGGCTGTGGTCAACGAATTCCTCATGGACGTCGAGGAACTTTCGGCTGATGTAGTTCTCATCGCCACGACGCGACCACAAGGTTATACAGAAGAGTTTTCTCCATCAAACTTCACGCACTGGGAGCTGAAGCCGCTCGGAAAGGAGCGTGCACTTCACTACGCCCAAAAGCTGGCCACTGCTCGACATGGCGCTGATTCAGAGCGCACCGTCAGACTGATGAGTCGTCTGAAGCAAGCTGCCGACGAAAGTTCAACGGCACGGCTAATGTCGTCCCCTCTTCAGGTAACAATCATGGCGGTCTTGCTCGACAGAATGGGCAAAGCTCCAAAAGATCGCTACACCCTATTTAAGGACTACTACAGGGTCATTTATGAGCGTGAACTTGAGAAAGAAGGGGCCGCAACCAACCTTCTGCGCGATTATCGTGCAGACGTTGACGCCATCCATGCCGACGTCGGGCTTCTTCTGCAGACACGTAGCGAGCGATCTGGAGACACGGAATCCCGAATTGCACTTGAGGAGTTCAGCGGAATAATTGGTCAGCGCCTTGAAGCTGAGGGACATACAGGATCGTCGCTAGAGTCATTGACTAAGGCGATCAGTCTCGCGGCTACTGATCGCCTTGTCTTCCTGGTGCCGTCCCGTGCCGGTGAAGTCGGGTTCGAAATTCGGTCTCTACAGGAGTTCTGGGCCGCAGATGCCTTGATGTCGGCAAGTGATGAAGAGGTAAGGGATCGCCTTAGCCTAATTAGTCCGAGTTCCCATTGGCGGAATGTATTTCTTTTTGCCGTGGGGAAGATTTTTGCCGAGAGGCGGCACCTCCGAGACTCAGTAAGCAGTGTCGTGGCTGAGCTGAACCTCCATATCAAAGCACCCCATGCTCCTACTCGCCGCCTCGCTCTTGGATCACGCCTAGCTGTAGAAATCCTTGCCGACGGCATGGTTAAAGCTCCGAAACACGAAGCTGTTCTGGTCGACCAAGCCACCAAGCTTTTCGGTCTTCCGTCCTTTGACGCCGTAGAGAGACTCGTGCCGTCCCTTTCGGAAAGTGGACTCCAGGCTGCAAAGGCGAGTGTCGACAGCTGGATTCTTGAAGGTAAGCGAGTTACCGAGAGTCTCCTCCTCTTTCTGGCAAGATTGATCTCCAAGGGTCACCCATGGGCTAAAGATCACCTTGACGCGCTCTATAGGAGGATGGATGAGGTTGCGCGTGATCAGTTGTTGTGGCTTGCCTTTGAAATGTCCGCACCAGAATTGCTGAGCGTTGCTGGCGATCGCATGCTGGATGTTCCAATTCGGGAGCTGCCTGAGATTCTGACCGCCCGATACAGGCGCCCTTATTCGCGCCCCATGCAGCTGGTTAATGGTCCTGCTTGGGTGCAGCGGCTTCTGACTACCTCTGAGCAGGGTCCGCAACTGGACCCCAACCTTTCCCCTGTCCTTTCGGTAGGAAGTAGTAGCCTTACTTGTGAAATTCCCAAGCTTGGCGAGCACGACTTGTGGCAGGGGATTGATCTAAGCGGCGTGAGCGACAATCACTGGTTGCGCGTAGTTAAAAGTTTTGTCGATGCCCCGTCTCCTGTTTCACTCAAGGAGGCAGTCATCGCAGTGGAAGCAGCAAAATGTGAACTATACCGAGGGACTTCCTTCCTCCCTTGGCCAGTCGTTGCTGCGTTGCATGATTTGGTCAGTGGAGAAGTCTCCAGGGAGTCCCTGGGGGACCCCGCATATCTGGGATCCCTGGATTCTTGGAGAGCTATCGAATCCTTCTGGCAGGAGCCAATTTCTATTAATGATCTGGCGCCTAGCTTCTCGGTAGCGGTTCGCGATTCATTGCCATATTATCCTCTCGCTGCGGCTAGCGCGCGATCGTTCGATTCGCCGACCGACCGTGCTCCCTCAAGCCTTGCCTCGATTTATCTGTCAGAGCTGCTCACGCTGCTGAAATCTTCTCCAAAGTATGTGCAAGCTGGTATCGCTCAAATGGCAGTTAGTGGCCTGCGTATTCACGATAAGGCGCCGCTTGAAGCGGAAGAAGTCGAAGCAATGAAGGGCCTCACTGTTATGGCTTTGGAGGCCGCTGGTCATGTCGACCTCACTTGGTTGGCGCGGGCCAGGCGGCTGGGCGAAGGCGCGGCAGCATGGCTTAACCGAGCGGTCGCGACCGGATCGGCAAATGTGTGGATGCCGCACGTACCGCGTGATATTTGGCGAGATTGGGTTTCGGACCCGACGAAGAACGAGTTGGGGAGGGCGCTTTGTGCCGCCGATGTGACTTCAGCTCCGAAAAGCGTGCAGGGGGCTATTTCCCGGGAGTGGAAGAGGATTTCTGCCGACAGTTCGGTTGATATAAGTCGCCGAGGTGCGATTTGCCTACTGGTTAGCTCTTTCGAACCCTGTAGCGGTGAAGAGGATTTGACCAGGAGAGTCGAAGTACTTGTCCAAGCTGCTCAGATGGGCATATTCGATCCGGCTTTCGTGGCTATGAGGGTTGCACTGTCGCATGATCCGCTTCAGCAAAGACTTATTCTGGGTGTCCTCGATGCTTTGCCTGGCATCGAACATGACATCTGGGAATTGGCAATGGATCGGCTTGTAGCTGACGAGACAAGTCTGCCCACCAGAATCGATTTCAATGTGATGAGGGCTCAATGATCTGTGAAGGTTGGCGGAGCGGCTTTGGGCTGGAGCTGCTTTGGCGCGAGTGATCATGGCCCCGTAAGCTTTCGGCGCGTCGGGCAGTTTGTTGACCTGCCCGGTAAAGCACGACGTTGGGGCCATGATCTTCGAGGCTCGCGCCAAAGTGGCTGCGTAAAGCCGCGGAGCCGACCACCCCAGCCACGATGTACCCCTTCTCTGGCATCAGGCGGCTGACCGCTGAAAGCGCGGCACGGGCGCCGGCCGGGCTGGAGCAGGGCGGAGACTGGAGCGCAGGCCCGGCCGGGGGCCGGGCCGCGCGCGGGGAGCGAAGCGAGCCGCCTTGAACCAGTAGAGAAAGTTGTAACTCACTGGCTGGGGCCGGTGGATTGCTCAGTTCCTGAGCTTCGGGCCTCTGCGATGTGGCGGCCGTGTTCGGCAGCTCGTAGCAGTGACTGGGCTACCCGTTCGGCGTCGTCGGGGTGCAGGTGGACCTCCTGGGTCCACAGCACTGACAGTCGCACGGTGCCGTTCAGCAGGTTCGTTGCTACGTCTACCTCGACGCCGTTGCCGGTGGTGTCGCTGACGTTCAGGTCCAGATCGCTGCTGTAGGCGCTCATGCGATTGAGCATGCATGAGGCCCGGCTTCAGATGTGAGGCCGGGCCTTCGTCATCAGCTGAGACGGTTCGCGGTAGGCAGACGCTTGAAGTCGTGAGCGCAGAGCGGGAGTTCCCTGAGTGCGCGATGAGCGAGTGGCAGGTAGGTCACTGGCCGGATGGTCCAGGTGACGCGGGTGTCAGCGTGTGTGACCGACACCGTGCAGGGTTCGGACCGTAGTAGTGCTCGTCTGGTCTCGACACGGCCGTCGTGCAGCCACTCCCATGCCTCGTCTGAGGCATCCGAGTCCAGGGCTGGTGAGATGGTGCGAAGTGCGACCGCGACCCACCGGTCGGCCTGTGGTGCCGAGTAGGCGTCGAAAGATGCCAGGAGCGCTGGCCCGTGCTCCTCGGCGAGGTTTTCCGTCCAGCACTCGCACCAGAAGCCGCGGCGGGTTTTCTGACTCAGCACGGATGGCCTCCCCACCGGGCGTTTGCGTACAGCTCCGCGGTGACTGTGCGGCCTTGGTCGCTGTCGTGCACGACGACCCGGTGGGCGATGGCGCTGACCATGCCCAGCCCCCGGCCGCGCTCGGCGTCCCGGTCCTGGTGCTCGATCTTCGGAACCGATCCCGTACCGCCGTCGTCCGTGACCGACACCGCGACCACCTGAGCGGAGACCGCGACGGCCAGGTGGAAGGTGCCGGACTCCCAGCCGCTCGCCGTGTGCCGGATTGCGTTCGTGCTCAGCTCGCTCACGATCAGTTCGGCGTCTTCGGCTAAGGGGGAGCCACGCAGGATGTCACGGGTCCAGCGGCGGGCCCGGCTCACTTCTTCCGGGAATCCTGGGCAACTCAGCCCCCACACCCGGGCTGTACTCGTATACTCGTGCATACAAGTTCCTTCGTGCTGGTAGGCCGCCATGTGCAGCGGGTTCGGGCTAGACGAGTTTCACGCCGTCGTGGGCGCGGATGGCCGGCGGGGACGCCGCGTCGAGTGCGTCAAGGACGCGGATCGCGTATGCCTCGTCGGCAAGCTCGGTGACTTCTTCGCGGTTGGCCCAGCGCAGTGCGCGGGTCTCGTCACCGGTGGTGGGCGCACCGTCGGCGGCTTCACAGCGGAAGACCAGCGAGACGATCAGGCCCTTCATGTTCTTGTAGACGCCGGTCAGAGTCGCCGGAAGCGCGATCTTGATGCCGGTCTCTTCGAGGACTTCGCGCTGGAGGGCTTCCGGGATGGTCTCCTCGCGTTCGAGAACACCGCCTGGTGGCTCCCAGTGACCGTTGTCCCGGCGTTGGATCAGGAGGGCCCGGCCTTGGTCGTCGACGACGACCCCGGCGACGCTCACGGAGTGCGGGCGTTCAGTGCTCACGTTCCTCGGCCCTCTCGGCTGGCTAGGCTCTCCACCGTAGCAACACCACTCGCCCACTCGTCTAGATACCTAAAGGAGTACTCACGTGAGCCCTCTTCCTTCGGGCCTCCTCGGTGATCTCGACCCCACGAGCGATCGTGCGGTCTTCCGGCAGATCGCCGACCAGCTGCGCGAGGCCATCGACCGTGGGCGATTCCGCGAGGGCGAGAAGCTGCCCTCCGAAGCCGAGCTTGTCGAGCACTACGGAGTCTCCCGGATGACCGTCCGGAACTCCTTCTCCATCCTCACGGGCGAGGGCCTGGTGCACGCCGAGCACGGCAAGGGCGTCTTCGTCCGGCCGCGTCCCCCGGTGCGCCGACTCGCCTCCGACCGGTTCGCCCGGCGGCACCGCGAGCAGGGGAAGTCCGCCTTCATCGTGGAGGCCGATGCCGCTGGCAGTCATCCCACGGTCGACAGTCTGGAGGTCAAGGAAGAGAAGGCCAGTCAGGACATTTCCACCCGGCTGGGGTCGGTGCGACGGGTTCTCGCTCGTCGGCGCCGGTACCTCCTCGACGGGCGGCCGGTCGAGTTCGCGACCTCCTACCTTCCACTCGACATCGCCCGCGGGACCCCGATCGCTGAACCCAACCCCGGCCCGGGTGGCATCTACGCCCGTCTCGAAGAGCTGGGCCACCACCTCGACCACTTCGAGGAAGAGATCCGCGCCCGGATGCCCTCGCCTGCCGAGGTCAAGACGCTGCATCTGGCGGCCGGCGTGCCCGTCATCCATCTGATCCGGACCGCCTTCGACTCCGAGGGGCGAGCTGTCGAGGTCTGCGACACGGTCATGGCGGCGGACGCGTACGTCCTGTCGTACCAGCTCCCGGCGACCTGATCGTCATGGTTTGCGGTGGTGCGCGGGGGCGCTTCTCCGAACTCGTACACCCCAACACGCTTACTCGTATAGACGAGTGGCCAAGTTGTGTGGCAAGGTGATCCGTGTGATCCCGGAGATCGGGTTCGCAGGACGGCTCTTGTATAGACGAGTAGATAGGAGCGCTCTCTTGCGCACCATCCGTGTTGAAACCTCCGCCGCCACGATCCTCCTCACCGAGGCCCCCGAGCCGAAGGTCCGCGACCGGCAGACCGGCGAGATCGCCAAGGACGCCAACAGCGGTGAGGCGCTGATGACCATCGGCGTCGTCTACATCGAGGACGGCGAGTCGTCGCTGATCAAGGTCACCGTTCCGGAGGGCGGCATCTCCGAGGGGCTGACCCTCGGGGCTCCGGTCTCGCTGCCCGGCCTCGTTGCCCGGCCGTGGGAGTCGGTCTTCAACGGCCAGCAGCGTCACGGCATCGCCTACCGCGCTGCCGCTGTCACGCCTGCCGCCTTCCCGGCCACGACCGGGGCCGCCGCCTGATGCCCGACCTGACGACGCTTCTCGAAGTAGGTGGTCCTGTCGCCGCACTCGGCGGCGGGGCCGCCTATGCCCGGGCCAAGCACCCGGCGGCGTACTGGTCCACGGTCGGTCTTTCGGTGTCCACGGTCCGGCTGCTCAGCTCGTACGGCTCGATCATGGAGGCGTGTGGCCTGACCGTGGCGCCCTCCCGGCTGCGGGTGCTCGCCGTGAAGGCCATGACGCAGCGCGAGGTACGGCCCGTACCGCCGCGCCGAGGCCTCATCCGGCCCACCGCGACCGGGCTGCGGATACGCCTCCGCCTGGCGCCGGGCCAGGAACCCGCCGACGTCGCCGCCTCCGCCGAACGCCTGCGGCATGCGTGGGGCGTTCACGCCGTGTACGTCACCACCGTCAAGCCGGGGGTCGTCGAACTGCGGCTTGTCGGTTACGACGTCTTACGGCGGGTGCGCATGCCGCGCAAGGTCGCGGGCGGCTTCCTCAAGGTGCCGGTCGCATTGCGAGAGGACGCCACGCCCTTCCTACGTGACTACCGCACCATCCCGCACCAACTCACCCTCGGCGCCACGCTGTCCGGCAAGTCCATGTACCTGCGCCACCTCGTCGCCGGACTCGCCCCTCAGCCGGTCGCCCTCGTCGGCATCGACTGCAAGCGGGGTGTCGAGCTGGCTCCCTTCGCGCCCCGGCTCTCCGCACTCGCGACCGACCCGGAACAGGCGGCTGAGCTGTTGCCCGTACTGGTCAAGGAAATGGAGGACCGATACGACCTGATCAAGGCCCGACAGGGCATCGCCCCCGGCACCCCGGACGAGGAAATCACCTCCGACATCTGGGGCCTGCCCGAGCACGAACGCCCGGTGCCAGTAGTGCTGTTCGTGGACGAGGTGGCGGAACTGTTCATGGTCGCCACAAAGAAGGACGAGGAACGGCGCGACGAGATGGTCACCCAGCTCATCCGTCTCGCCCAGCTCGGCCGTGCCGCCGGCATCTACCTGGAAGTGTGCGGACAGCGCTTCGGCGCCGAACTCGGCAAGGGCGCCACCATGCTCCGAGCCCAGCTCACCGGCCGTGTCTGCCACCGCGTCAACGACGAAGCGTCCGCCAAGATGGCCCTGGGCGACATCGCGCCCGAAGCGGTCTCCGCCGCCTGCTCCATCGCCCCGGAACGGCCTGGCCTGGCCGTGGCGGGCGACACCTCCGGTGGCTGGTCCCGCATCCGCACGCCGTACCTCTCCCTCGGCGACGCTGCCGAGACCTGCCGCGAGTCGGTCCACCTGGTTCCCGACCTCCCCGCACTGAAGCCCTTCCGGCCCGACGTGCCCGAGCGTCCGGTCGAGAGCGCGGCTCCGGTCGTCCTGCCCCACCCGGTAACCGACTGACCTTCTCCTGCCCGACTCCGGAAGGAGCCGCATCATGCGTGCCCACCTGGCCCGCGTCGACGCGGTGCTCGTCCAGGCGCTCATCGCCGCCGCGCTGTCCTTCGCCCACCTCCACGACGTCGCAGTGGCGGCCGGACAGGACGGATGGAAGGCATGGGCCTACCCCGTCTCTGTTGATCTGCTGCTGGTCGCCGCTTGGCGTCGACTGCGCTCCGGTCACGGCAAAGCGGCGGCCTGGTGCTGGTTCGTCATCGCCCTTGCCGCCTCCCTCGGTGCCAACGTCGCCACCGCCGGCCTCCTCGACCTCGGCAACGTCCCGGCCTGGCTGCGCATCCTCGTCGCGGGCTGGCCCGCAATCGCCTTCCTCGGCGGGACCCTCCTCGCTCACACCGCGCCCAAGACGGACTCCGAAGCCGAGGGCATCGAGGACCAGGAGGACGAGCCCGAAACCGCGTCCGAGCCACCTGCCCAACCGGCCATCGAGGCACCACCGCAACCCTCGCCCGTACCCGTCCCGTCCGCCCTGGTCGACCACGCCCGCAAGGTCGCCGCCGAGCACCACGCCCGTACCGGCGTCCCGATCGACACCCCCACGCTCCGCGCCCGCCTCGGCGTCCCGGCCCCGATGGCCGAAGCCATCGCCGTCCACCTCTGAGAGGAGACCCCGTGTCCGCCAACCGCAGCTTCCGCAACGTCACCCGCATCGGCCCCGTTCAGGTCGGCACCGCTTACGACACCCGGGGCCGTGAGAAGCACACCGCGGCCTGCACGGCCCCGCGCTGCGGCTTCTCCGCCGACTACGACAGCCGCGCCGCCGCCGAACTGGCCGCCCGCACCCACCGCTGCCCCGTCCGCTGAAAGGACCCGGACAACCGTGACCGTCAGCCTGCCGCTCGTCGTCGTCCTCGGCTTCTTCGCCTGGGGAGCGATCAAGTTCCTCGGCGTCCGTACCTGGATCGTCGTCCTGATCGCCCTGTTCGGCTTCTGGCTCTCGCACACCTTCCTGGCTCCCGCCATCGAGTCCGGCACGCGCTCCGGCGTGAGCGTCGTAAACGGCTCACATGCCTAGACGAGTAGATAAGGAGAGTCCTGCCGTGTTCCTGCCCAAGTACCCGGACAGCCCCACCCCGCCGCCCGCCCACACCCACGCGCGGACCGACCCGGCTCCCGTCCGACGCGGCCTCCCGTCGCTCCCCGTGGATCAGAAGACGGTCGCGACGGTGCTCGTCGCCGGCGTGGTCCTCACCGCGCTCCTGGCCGCCGTCGCCGTCACGGCCATATCCGTGGCCGTCGCCGCTGTCGTCGTGCGCTCCCTGCTCCGCGACCAGTACCGGCGCTGACAAGCCGAACCGCACCCGGGGCGGCCACGACACAGCCAAGCATCCGGCCGTCCCGGGCCATCGCTCCTGACCGATCCAGTCAGAAGGAGATCGCCATCTTCACCCGCACCACCCCGCCCCCGCTCCCGGAACTCGCAAGGCTGGCCGAAGGCGGCACCCTGCCCGGTATCCTCCGGCAGCTCTCCGGGCTCGGCGGCTGCACCAACCCGATCCGCCTCGACGGCCACCGCACCGAGTACGACATCGACACCACCACCGGCGAGATCGGCGGCGTCCTCCACCACCTCGACTCGACCGCCCTCCCGGCCGGCCAACTGCTCGTGCGCTGCAACAACCGCCGCACCACTCGCTGCGCGGCCTGCGCCGAGGTCTACCGCCGCGACACCTTCCACCTGATCACCGCCGGACTGCGCGGCGGCAAAGGCACCCCGGAACACGTCGCCGCACACCCCCGCGTCTTCGCCACCTTCACCGCACCCGGCTTCGGCCCGGTCCACAACCGTCGCGCCGACGGCCGCCCCTGCCGCTGCGGCACCCACCACGACCAGGACGACGACACCCTTGGCACTCCGCTCGACCCGGACACCTACGACTACGAGGCGGCCGTCCTCTGGAACGCCCACGCCGGGCAGCTCTGGCGGCGCTTCTCCGTCTACCTGCGCCGAGAGGTCGCCAAGCGGGCGGGCCTGTCCCAGCGCCGGTTCCGCGAGCACGCGCGCGTGTCCTTCGCGAAGGTCGCCGAGTACCAGAAGCGCGGAGCCGTCCACTTCCACGCGGTCATCCGCCTCGACGGCCCCAGCGGAGGAGACACCCCGCCTCCGGCCTGGGCAACGGCCGAACTCCTCACCGACGCCATCGAGGCCGCCGCTGGCAAGGTCCGCGTCGACGGCCTGGTCATCGACGGCCGCGCCCATACCTTCGCCTTCGGCCGACAGCTCGACGTCCGCACCATCCGCTCCGCCGACTTCAACGACGGCCAGGAGCTGACCGAGCGTGCCGTAGCGGCGTACATCGCCAAGTACGCCACCAAGGGCGCCGAGACCGCGACGGGTGCTCTCGACCGACCGCTGAAGTTCGCCGCCGAACTCGCCCAGCTCGACATCAGCGACCACGCCCGCCGCCTCATCCGAACGGCCTGGACCCTCGGCGCGCGCAAGGACCTGGAACACCTCCGCCTGCGCGCCTGGGCTCACATGCTCGGCTTCCGCGGCCACTTCTCCACCAAGTCCCGCCGCTATTCCACGACGCTCGGCGCCCTCCGCGACGCCCGGGCCGAATGGCGCCGAGCGCAAGCGACAGCGGCCAACGGCCCGGAGCCCGAGACGACTTACGTCCTCGCCCACTGGGTCTTCGCCGGCACCGGCCTGTCCGACGCCGAAGCCTGGCTTGCCGCATCCCTAGAACCCGCCCCCGGAACGGAAGGAGAACCCACCCATGGCTGACCGCTACCTGACCGTCGCGCAGGTGGCCGAACTCCTCGGCACTACGGAACGCTTCCCGCGTCGCCTGATCGCCGAGCGACGCATCGTGTTCGTCAAGGTTGGCCGTCACGTCCGCATTCCGGAGAGCGCGCTGAACGCCTTCATCGACGCCAACACGGTGCAGGCGATCGGTCATCGGCGCAGCTCCCTGCGGAGGGCTGCCTGATGGCCAACAAGAAAGGGAGGCGTCGGGACTTTGGTTCGGTCCGACAGCTTCCGTCCGGCCGTTGGCAGGTCCGGTACCGAGACCCGGAGACGGGGCAACTGCGTCCCGCTGAGAAGACGTACGCGACCAAGACCGACGCTCAGGTCGCCCTGACACACATCGAGTCGGACATCGCGCGCGGGCAGTGGTCGGACCCGGACGCCGGGCAGGTGAACTTCGCCAAGTACGCCACCGCATGGCTGCGGGACCGCAAGCTGGCCGACCGCACTCGCGAGCGGAACGAGTCGGTGATGCGGCTGCACATCCTGCCCACCTTCGGGGCCGGAACGGTGGCCGACGTGACGACCGCTCGCGTACGGAGTTGGCGCGGCAAGCTCCTGGCGGCTGGCGTCGGCGAGCCGTCGGTCGTGAAGGCGTACCAGTTGTTGCGTGCCCTGATGAACACGGCCGTGGACGACGAACTGATCCGGCGAAACCCGTGCAGGATCAAGGGCGCGGACCGCTACGACGTACCCGAGCGGCCGGTCCTCACGGTGGCGGAGGTCTTCGCCGTGGCCGACTCCATCGCACCGCGCTACCGGCTGCTCGTCCTCCTCGCGGCCTTCACCACGCTGCGGTTCGGGGAGCTGGCGGCCTTGCGGCGCCGGGACATCGATCTGGAGGCGCTGACTGTCACTGTGCGCCGCGCTCAGGCAGAGCTGCAGAACGGCCGGCTCTTCGACAAGGCGCCGAAGTCCGCGGCCGGGGTTCGCTCCGTCTCCTTCCCGGCCGAACTGCTCGACGAGGTGACGCGCCACCTGGAGGACTTCGCCGCTCCTGGCCGTGACGGTCATGTCTTCGTCGGACCGCAGGGCGGGCAACTGCGGCGAAGCAACTTCCGGGACGACTGGGTGAAGGCCCGGAAGGCTGCGGGCGTCACTGCCGAACTGCACTTCCACGACCTTCGCCACACGGGCAACACGCTGGCCTCGACCGCAGGGGCCAGCACGCGGGAGCTGATGACGCGGATGGGCCACAGCAGCTCGCGGGCTGCGCTGATCTACCAGCACATGACCAGCGACCGGGACCGGGCCATCGCCGACCGGCTCGGGGCCATGATCCGGGGCGATGGGGGAGCGGTGTCCGAGACCTCTGAGAAGGGCGCTGTGGGCCCGTAGTGGCCTGTTCGTGGCACGACCCTTGTACGTCGAAGGGCCAGCACGGGAGGAACCTCTCCTGAGCTGGCCCTTCTCTCTGCGCCCGGTTCGCATCGACCTCGGCTCGCCTCTTCTCCTCCGATTCGCCCGCGGTGGCGGTACGGACATGGCAGCCTATGAGCGGCAACGAAAGGACCGGAAAATGCCCATTCTCTTCTTCGCCGCCGCTGGTGTCCTCTTCGTCGGCGGAACCGGCGGAGGGTGGTACATGTGGAAGCGCGGTTGGCAGGAAGCGGCCAAGCGGCTGCAGCATCAGGACGCCGAGGCTGCGAAGCAGGCGCTTACGGATGGCACCGACCTTGCTGAACTGCGTAGCAAGGCGCAAGAGGCAGGCTTGGACCCGGATGACGTTGTTGCCGGATACGAGAAGTTGCGAGACTCACAGTTGTCTGTTGAGGACGTGCTCAAGATGCTGAGCCAGGCTCCCATCACAGGCTGAACAACTTTGCTCCGCCGTCCGGGTCTTCCGTCTTTCGCAAGGTGCGTGAGTGGCGGCCCCTCATGAGGCGATCATGCTCGTGGGCCCAGGTTCTGGACGCGGATGCTCCCGGATCGTGAGTGCGTGTACTGGCATGCCTGTGGCACGACCCCTGAAACGCCGAAGGGCCAGCCTGGGAGGAAAACCCTCCTGAGCTGGCCCTTCTCTCTGTGCCCCCGGCAGGATTCGAACCTGCGACACCCGCTTTAGGAGAGCGGTGCTCTATCCCCTGAGCTACGAAGGCGTGGTACTCGATCAACAGGGTACCGGATGGTGCGCGGGGCGGTGGTGGGGTTGTCAGGTTGGGGGGATGGGGGTGAAGCGGGAGGCTGTGTGGAGGTCGGTCTGGATGTGGTCGGCGGTGGTGCGCAGGGCGGGGAGGACGTCCTCGATGCAGGAGGTCAGGGTGCGGCGGGCCGTGTGCGTGGCGACGCACACCGCGGCGACCGCCCGGCCCGTGCGGTCCCGTACGGGTACGGCGATGGAGCGCAGGCCCGATTCCAGTTCCTCGTCGGCCAGGGCGTAGCCCTGCGCGCGGATCTCCGGGAAGGCGGGGGAGGTGTCCGCCAGCAGGACGCGGCCGAGGGAGGTCGCGGTGGCGGGGAGGCGGGCGCCGACCGTGATGTGGACCGTGAGGACGCGGCTCGTGCCCGCCCCGGCCGTGTACTGGATCTCCGTGCCGTCCTCCGTCAGCAGCGCCATCGCCGTCGGTTCGTGCAGACGGGCTGCCAGTGCGCGCAGGTGGGGCTCGGCCAAGTGGGGGAGTGTCGTGCGGGAGAGAGGTGGGAAGCCGAGGTCCAGGACGCGGGGGGTGAGGGTGAAGGTGCGGTCGGGCAGGGCGCGTACCAGGCCCAGGTGTTCGTGGGTGAGCAGCGCGCGGCGGGCCGTGGCCCGGGACAGGCCCGTCGCCCGTGCCACCTCGGTCAGTGGCAGTGCCGGGCGGCCCGTGCCGAAGGCGGTGAGGACCGTCAGACCCCGGGCCAGGGATTCCACGAAGTCCCGGCCCAGTTCGTGTTTCGACGCCGTCGTCCAGGTTGCCAGGCCTGACGGTGGCGGGCCCGGCTCGGGTGGGGGTGCGGTGCGCAGGTCCGCCTCCATCGCCGCCACCGCCGTACGCAGGCGGGGGAGGAGGGCGGCGCGCAGGTCGGCCGCCGAGTGGCGGCTGGTGTGGCTGACCACGCTCGCCACGCAGGCCGGGCGGCCGGTGGCGGGGTCCCGTACCGGTACGGAGACCGCGACCAGCCCCGGTTCGATCAGCTGGTCGTCCAGTGCCCAGCCGTTCCGGCGCGCCCTCTCCACCCGTTCCGGGAAGGTGAGACCGTCCGCCGGTATCTGCTGGGGCGGTACGGCGGGGAAGGCCACCTCCTGCGGGTCCGCGGCCCGGCGTGTGCGCCAGCGGGCCCAGTCCTGGTCCGTCCACTGCGTCGCGAACAGCGGTCCCGGCGCGGTGCGTTCGGCGGGGAGGAGGTCGCCGATGCGGAAGCTCACCGACAGCGCGCGGCGGCGGGTGGCCTGGTGGATGAAGCGGATGCCGTCGAGGTCGGCGACCGCGAGGGACACCGACTCGTCCAGCTCGTCGGCGAGGGCGTCGGCGCGCGCGCCGAGCAGCGCGGGCAGGCGCAGGGCGGCCAGATAGGCGTTGCCCAGCTCCATCACGCGGGGAGCCAGTACGACGTCCCGGGCGTCCAGGCGGACGTAGCCCATGCGGGCCAGGGTCGCGGTGATCCGGTCGACCGTGGACCGGGCGAGCCCGGTGGCCCGCTCCAGCGCGCTCGGACTCAGGGTGCCGCCGGCCTCGGTCAGCCGCCGCAGCACCCCGACCCCGCGGATCAGCGGCCCTACCGCCTCGTCAGGAGGCCCGGCCTCAGCGGGGGCATCGGCGTCCAGTGCGGGATTCGCGGGCATCGGCTCTCCGGTACGGCATACGGGCACGCCTACGGTAAACCCCGTCCGACCGGCGCAGCCCAGCCGCGGGCTCCCCCTCCTCCCCCCCCGGCCCCCACTACCCCCGGGTGACCCGCACCCGGTAGTTCCCCTCCTCGTCCCTCTCCAGTACCTGCACGGTGATCCCGTGCGCGGGGTCCTTGAAGCTCTCGCCGGGGGAGAAGGGGGCGTCGGAGAGTTCCGTCTGGATGTTGGGGCTGCGCGTGCAGCCGCCGCTGCCCCGGTGGGCGTCGTAGACCGTGATCGGGCCGCGGCCGGTGTCGATCGTGGCGTCGACCTTGTAGACGAGGACACCCGGCTGGCACACCGCCTCGTCGTTGCCGCCCTGGGTGCGGACCTCCAGGGCGTAGGAGCTGCGGGCGTTGATCGGCACGATCACCAGCTTTCCGCCGCCCTTCCGGTACAGCGGCGTCAGCGCGTACTCGGCGCTGCCCGGGGCCGCCGCGCAGCCCACCTGGGAGCCGTCCAGCCAGCCGAGCTTCCACTTGTGCCAGCCGAGCAGATCGTTGTCGGCCCCCCAGTCCTCGCTCATGATGTCCCAGTGCCCGACCGCGCCCCCGCCCTCCTGGGTGTACAGGTCGGGCAGGCCGAAGGTGTGGCCGTTCTCGTGCGGCAGGACGCGGAAGCCGGTGTGCGCGTAGGAGCCGGAGCCGTCGTCCTGGCGGGAGTAGACGAAGGAGGCGTTGGAGATGGGGACGCCGTCGGCGACCGGGGCGTCGCCGTTGCCGGCGAAGGTCACGGACAGCACCGTGTCCAGCGCGGCGGGGCCGGCGTTCGGGGTGACCAGGACGTTGAGGATGTCGTACGAGCGGAAGTCCACCTGGGGGTCGGCCGCGGCCACGATGTCCTGCACCAGCTGCCGGTAGCCGGGGTCGAAGGGCGCGCCGCGCTCTATGCCGTACGCCCGGAAGGGTTTCGGCATCCGCAGCCAGCCCGTGACCGGGGTCTCCGGCCGGTAGTCGAGGCGGCCGTACGACGCCGTACGGAACCACTCCTGGGTCTGCGGGAAGAACTCGTGGAAGCGGTCCATCGCGCTGCCCTGGCCCGGCGCGTCGGAGAAGTCGACCATCAGGGTCAGGGCGTGCACCGTGCCCGTGGCGCGGGCGTAGCCCTGCGGGGTGGGGACGCCCTCGGTCATCTGCACATCGGAACCGCCGTGGATCATGCAGGGCGCGAGGGCGGTGGAGCGGGCCAGGCCGATGGGCCCGGCGGTGGTGGGCGCCGTCAGATGTCCGGTCCCGGCCGAGGTGCTGACCGTGAGGGTCAGCGCGGTCACCACGACGAGAGCGGCCACCCGGCGCGGGCGTATGCGCCGGGGCGGGCGTATGTGCCGGGGCTCGTGACCGCGCCCGTCGCCTAGGCCGCTCTGCCCGTCAGTCGGGTCGGCTTGCCTGCTGCCTGGTTCGCCTTGCCGGCCGCCTGGGCTGCTCTGCCCGTGACTCGAGTTGCCTTGCCCGCTGCCCGGGCCGCTCTGCCTGCCCCCCAGGCTGCCTTGCCCGCTGCCCGGGCCGCTCTGCCCGCCACTTGAGGTGCCCCGCCAGCCGTCCGGGTCGCCCTGCCCACCACCCTGCCCGCCCCGCCCGCCACCCTGCCCACCCCACCCGCCCCCCGGTCCAAGCGCGTCCTCCGCGAGATCCTCGTCGGCCGCGGCCCGCCCGGAGGACGACACGCGTCCGGGGGACACGTGTCCACGGGAGACGTGTCCGGAGAGGTGCTCGTCGGAGGCGTGCTCGTGAGGGAGGCGTATGCGGCGGGGTGGCTGCGGCTGCATGCATGGACCTCTCGCTCCACGGCAGCCGCCGTTCTCCGGCTGCACCCTTGCGCTCACCCTGTGTCGACGGGGCGAGGGGCGCGCGCTGGAGGAGACCGATCGTGGGAAAGCCGGTCCGCACGGGGGTGAATCCTGGCCGGAGGTGAGTGTGACTCAGGTGTGGTTCAGGTCACAGTGATTCTTTGCGCGGGTGGGAAATAACCGGGGACCCTCTCCCCGTTTGATCCTGTGTCCGAGCGAAACGGGGACTGCCTCCCCGGATCGCCCCACACACTTCCCACACCGTGAGGAGTACGCCGTGTCGACCGCGACCACCCCGGTACTGCGCAAGGTCCCCCGGCCCCGGGCCGATGCCCTGCGCAACCGGGAGCGGATCGTCGCCGCCGCCCGCGAGATGTTCGTCGAGGACGGCCCGCACGTGCCGCTGGACGAGATCGCCCGCCGGGCCGGCGTCGGCAACGCCACGGTGTACCGCAACTTCCCCGACCGCGAGGCCCTCGTCCGCGAGGTCGTCTGCTCCGTCATGGACCGTACGGCCGAGGCGGCCGAGATCGCCCTCGCCGGGACCGGGGACGCCTTCGCCGCGCTGGAGCACTTCGTGCACGCAGCCGCCGACGAGCGGATCAGCGCGCTGTGCCCGATGATCTCCAGCACGTTCGACCAGCACCACCCCGACCTGGAGGCCTCCCGTGAGCGGCTGGAGCGGCTCATCGAGGAGGTCATGGGCCGGGCCGCGGCGGCGGGGCAGCTCCGGCCGGACGTCGGCGTCGGCGACGTGATGATCGCCGTGGCCCAGCTGAGCCGGCCCCCGGCCGGCACGGACTGCCTGCGCGGCGACCGGTTCGTCCACCGCCATCTGCAGCTGTTCCTCGACGGCCTGCGGGCACCTGCCCGCTCCATCCTGCCGGGCGAGGCCGTGACCATCGAGGAGCTGCGCAGGTCCTGACCGATCAGTACGGCCCCTGACCGATGAGTTCGGGCGTCTGCCTCAGTCCATCCTCGCGTCCGCCCTCACGTCCCGTCCCGACCTGCCGTCAGCGTCGACGAGCCGGACCGGCCGGTTCCGTTTTTTCGCTCTACTTCATCTTTTCCAGCGAAGTTTCCCTCTAGTTTTCCGTCACGAAAATCCCGAAGTGGGTAAATCCATGTCCGAAACAGATCGCAAGGCCTTCGGCGTCACCGCCCCGGGCGTTGACGCCAACCGCTGGAAAGCGCTCGTCTTCATCGCGCTCGCCCAGCTGATGGTCGTCCTCGACGCCACCATCGTGAACATTGCCCTGCCCCACGCCCAGACCGACCTCGGCATATCCGACGGCAACCGGCAGTGGGTCGTCACCGCCTACGCCCTCGCCTTCGGTGGTCTGCTGCTCTTCGGCGGCCGTATCGCCGACAAGTGGGGCCGCAAGCGCGCCTTCGTCACCGGCCTGGCCGGCTTCGCCCTCGCCTCCGCGCTCGGCGGTGCCGCCACCACCGGCCCGATGATGTTCGGCGCCCGCGCCCTCCAGGGTGTCTTCGGCGCCCTGCTCGCCCCGGCCGCGCTGTCCCTGCTCGCGGTGATGTTCACCGACGCCCGCGAGCGTGCCAAGGCGTTCGGCATCTACGGCGCCATCGCGGGCGGCGGCGGTGCCGTCGGCCTGATCCTCGGCGGTTTCCTCACCCAGTATCTGAACTGGCGCTGGACCTTCTTCGTGAACATCCCGTTCGCCATCGTCGCGGCCCTCGGCGCGTACTTCGTCATCCGTGAGCCCGAGGGCGGCCGCAACCGCTCCCCGCTCGACATCCCCGGCGTGATCCTGTCCACCCTCGGCCTGGTCGCGCTCGTCTACGGCTTCACGCGCGCCGAGTCCGACGGCTGGGGCGACGCGATCACCGTGTCCATGTTCGTCGCGTCCGCGGTGCTGCTGCTCACGTTCGTGCTCGTCGAGTCCCGGGTGAAGGCCCCGCTGCTGCCGCTGCGCGTGGTCAGCAACCGCAACCGCGGCGGCATCTACCTCTCCCTCGGTCTCGCCATCATCGGCATGTTCGGCCTGTTCCTCTTCCTGACCTACTACCTGCAGATCGTGAAGGGCTACTCGCCGGTCAAGACCGGCTTCGCCTTCCTGCCGATGATCGCGGGCATGATCACGGGCTCCACCCAGATCGGCACCCGCCTGATGACCCGGGTCGCGCCCCGGCTGCTGATGGGTCCCGGCTTCCTGGTCGCCGGTCTCGGCATGCTGCTGCTGACCCAGCTGAAGATCGACTCCTCGTACGGCATGCTCCTGCTGCCCGCGATGCTGCTGCTCGGCCTCGGCATGGGTACGGCGTTCATGCCGGCCATGTCCCTGGCCACCCAGGGCGTCGAGCCCCGGGACGCCGGTGTCGCCTCCGCGATGGTCAACACCTCGCAGCAGGTGGGCGGCGCGATCGGCACCGCCCTGCTGAACACCATCGCCTCGTCCGCGAAGACGTCGTACTTCAAGGACCACATCGCCGGTGCGGCCAGCAAGCCGCAGCAGCAGCTGGTCGGGCTCCAGGCCATGGTGCACGGCTACAGCACCGCGATCTGGTTCGCCGTCGGCATCCTGGGCCTCGCCGCCCTGATCGCCTTCACCTTCGTCAACGCCGGCCGTCCGGGCGCCGGCCCGGTGGCCTCCGGCGAGGGCGTCGAGGACGAGGTGCCGGTGCCGGTGGTGGCCCACTGAGCGGCCGTACGGTGATTTAGCGGAGCCAGGGCAGGTCCGCACCCACTTCGTTGGGCTGGAGGCCCTCGGCGACGATCTCCATGATCTCGCCGAGGGTCTTCTGCTGTTCCGGGGTGAGCCGGTCGAACAGCGCCTGCCGTACGGCGGCCACATGGCCGGGCGCGGTGCGCTGGAGCACCTCCAGGCCCTCGTCCGTGAGCACCGCGAACTGGCCGCGCTTGTCGGAGGGGCAGTCCTCGCGGCGCACCCAGCCGTTCTTCTCCAGGCGCGCGATCGCGTGCGACAGCCGGGAGCGGGTGATCTTCGACTTCATCGCCAGCTCGGTCATCCGCAGCCGCCGCCGCGGTGCCTCGGCGAGGCCGACGATGAGGCCGTAGTAGATGTGCGGCATGCCCGCGTCGCGCTGGAGCTGCCGGTCGAGGTGGTCCTCCAGCAGGGTGGTGGCGTGCAGGTACGCGCGCCAGACGCGCTGCTCCTCGTCGGTGAGCCAGCGGTGCCGTGCGGCGGCGGAGTCGGGTGCCGTGTTCATGTCTTCCACTGTACGAGCTGCCTCCTTGAAACTTGAACAAGTCGGGCGTACTGTGACGAGTAAAGCTTGAGAGTTAAAGCACCTGGAGACTGGGAGCCGCCATCATGTCCGCCGTATCGCAGGAGCGTGTTCCGGAGGGGCGCATGCCCACCCTCTACCTCAGCCACGGCGCCCCTCCCCTCGCGGACGACCCCATATGGCCCGGCGAGCTCGCCGCCTGGTCCGCCGGTCTGCCCCGCCCCAAGGCGATCCTCATGGTCTCCGCCCACTGGGAGGAGGCGCCGCTCGCCCTGGGCGCCGTACGGACGATCCCGCTCGTTTACGACTTCTGGGGCTTCCCCGAGCACTACTACCAGGTCCAATACGCCGCCCCCGGCGCACCGGAGCTCGCCGAATCCGTGCGCAAGCTGCTGCGCGCCCCCGGCATCCCGGTCCAGGACATCCCCGACCGCGGCCTGGACCACGGCGCCTACGTCCCGCTCGTCGAGATGTACCCGGACGCCGACATCCCCGTCCTGCAGATCTCCATGCCGACCCTCGACCCGGTGAAGCTGATGGACATCGGGCGCAAGCTCGCGCCCCTGCGTGACGAGGGCGTGCTGATCGTCGGCTCCGGCTTCTTCACCCACAACCTCGCCGCCCTGCGGTACGCGGGCGGCGGCGTGCCCAGCTGGTCCTCCGAGTTCGACGACTGGGGCCGGCGCGCCCTGGAGGCCCGCGACTGGGACGCCCTGCTGGACTTCCTGGGCAAGGCCCCGGCCGGCCGCTACGCCCACCCGCGCACCGAGCACTTCGCCCCGCTCTTCGTCACCATGGGCGCGGCCGAGGCGGGCGGCGAGCTGGACGCGCAGAAGTCCGTGATCGACGGGTTCTGGATGGGCATGGCCAAGCGGTCGGTGCAGTTCGGCTGAGCCTCTTGCGACGGGCTCCTTGCGAGGATTTGCCGTGATTCCGCTTCCCTGGCAACCATCGGCGGGTGCGGGCCGTCTTCCGGGTCGGGGAGAGCGGTCAAGGGCGGCGCTCTTCCGGAACTCTTCCAGCAGTCGTCAGGTGCTGGTCCGGCGCTCTTCAGGAGCGGCCTGACCTGCACCTCTGTGGGTTCTAACGGCCCTCGCCTCCTCATGCGGCCGGACAGGGTACTGCATGATCAGAAAAATTGAGGGGCGGGTTGGGAATTCTGTCCGGATTCCAGTCGTTGTTTCCATCGGACGCAGGGCACCCGAGGAGAGTTTCCCCACAGTCCCCGGAGTGCCGAGCGACCGCCAGGACCACCCGCCAGCCCACCATCGCAAGGGAGCACGCATGGCAACCCGTGCCGTCGCCCGTCGTCAGTCCGCCTCCGGCGAGACGGCCGACTCGGCAAGCAGTGTTCGCGCACACGTCGGCGAGATCGCCGACCGTGACCTGGTCGGCATGTACCTCGACGAGATCGCGCGTACGCCGCTGCTCGACGCCGCCAAGGAGGTCGAGCTGTCCCAGACCATCGAGGCGGGTGTGTTCGCGCGGCAGGTCCTCGACGGCGAGGAGGAGTCCGCGACGGACGCCACCCGCGAGGAGCTGGAGGCGCTCATCGCCGCCGGCGAGCGGGCCAAGGACGTCTTCATCCGTTCCAACCTCCGTCTGGTCGTCGCCGTCGCCCGACGCTATCCGCGCAGCGGCCTGCCCCTGCTGGACCTGATCCAGGAGGGCAACGCCGGTCTGGTGCGCGCGGTCGAGAAGTTCGACTACCGCAAGGGCTTCAAGTTCTCGACGTACGCCACCTGGTGGATCCGTCAGGCCATCACCCGCTCCATCGCCGACCAGTCCCGCACGATCCGGCTGCCCGTCCACCTGGTGGAGGAGCTGGGCCGTATCCGCCGCATCCAGCGCGAGTTCAACCGCGAGAACGGCCGCGACCCGGAGCCCGCGGAGATCGCCACGGAGCTGGGCTCCACGCCGGAGCGCGTCATCGACGTCCTCGACTGGGCCCGTGACCCGGTCTCGCTGAACATGTCGGTGGACGACGAGGGCGAGACCCAGTTCGGCGACCTGCTGGAGGACACGTCGGCGGTCAGCCCCGAGCAGTCGGTCCTCACCCTGCTCCGCAGCGAGGAACTGGACGACCTGATCGGCCGCCTGGACCAGCGCACGGCCTCCATCATCAAGATGCGGTACGGCATCGAGGACGGCCGCGAGCGCACCCTGACCGAGGTCGGCAAGGAGCACGGCCTGACCCGCGAGCGCATCCGCCAGATCGAGAAGCACGCGCTGCTGGAACTGAAGAAGCTGGCCCGCGACACCGGGTTCGACGCGGCGGCATAGGCGTGACGGTCCGTCGGGCGGGAGGTCGGTCCGTCGGACGGTCGGTCGGTCGTACGGGGGCCTGTACGCAGGCGTATCGGGGGCCGTGTCGGGGCTGTGCGGTGACGGTTGTGCGGTGCAGGGCGCGGCGCGGTGCCGCCGTGATGCGGTGCCGGGCGCCTGCGGGAGGGTGGGCGTGCGGAGTTGTGGCGCCTGCGGGTGCGGCTGAGTGTGTGGTGCGCGGGTGTGGGCGTGCGGTGCACGGGGCGGCGCATACCGGTGGTGCGCCCGGGGCGACCTGCGCAGGTGGGGTGCCCGGGGCAGCGTGCGCCGGTGGGGTGTTCGTGGCGGCGCACGCCGGTGGCGAAAGACGGCGCAAACATGGCGTGGTCCGGTCGCTTCAACGCCCGGACCCGAGGGAACAACCCTTGCGGGCCCTTCACCGGGCCCCGGGAACCGCGACCGCACTCCCCACCGCGGCTGACACACCGCACCACGACACACCACTCACCTGACACGCACAGCCGCGCCGCACGGCGGCCTTCGTACCGCCGGCCGTCCCCACGCGAACCACGTCCCGACGCACCATCCCCCCCGGCGCCGGGACCTCCCGAAGCCGGGCTCCGGCGCCCATCCCCCCTGGGTGCCGGAGCCCGGCTCTCTTGTCTTCGCGTCCGGTCAACTCCCGTGCGCTGTACGCCTGTCGGGCCTCACGCGGCCGGCGTGTGGGCGCGCAGGGCGGTGACCGTCCAGTCGATCAGGGGTGCCACGGGGTCAGGGGCCGGCCAGCCGTTGATCAGGGCCAGCAGCTGGAGGTAACGGTCCCAGCGGGGATCGCGCGCCGACTCCAGCCGGCGGAGCAGCCATGCGGCGGGCTCGGCGGTCCCTCGGTCGCCGGGCACGGTGTCTCCTCGGCGACCGGGGGCGGGTGCGTACCGGGTGAGGAGGGCCGTGACGACGGGCTCCGCCTGCGGTGCGTCGGGTGCGGTGCCGGCCGCCATGACGGGCCCGGCCAGTTCGCGGGCGACGGCGACGACATCCGGGCGCGGTGTCCGGTGGGTGGCGCTTCGCGCGTGGTCACGGGCCAGCCGCCGTACGGCCGCACGGAAACCGTCGTCGAGGGCCAGCTCGGCCAACTCCAGCCAGGCGGCGAGCTGTTCCTCGGTCGGGTCGGTGGGCAGCTCGGGGGTCATGGAACGCCGGGCTGCGGCAGGGGGGTTGTGTGGGACGGGGCTGTCGGCGGGGACTTCGCAGACGATGTCAGGGCCTTCGAAGACGGCGTCCAGGAAGCCGTCGATCAGCCGTCGACGCTCGGTCTCGGACAGGGTCGCCAACCGGTGCATGAGTTCCGCCTCCTCGAGGGTGGGTGCGCGCCCGGCCACGGCGGACAGCACCGCCCGGCGCAGACGCAGCACGCTGATCTGCGTGTCCAGCGCGGCCGCCTGCTCCGCGGCGATCCGGCCGAGCGTGACCGGCCGGTCCAGGACCTGCCGGATCACGTCCAGGCCGAGCCCCAGTTCGCGCAGCGCCCGTACGAGCGCCAGCCGGGCCAGGGCGTCGGGGCCGTAGCGGCGGTATCCGGCCGCGGTGCGGTCCGCCGGTACGACGAGACCGCGGTCGGAGTACAGCCGGATCGTCTTGACCGACAGGCCGGTACGCCGGGCCAGTTCACCGATCGAGTACAGGGTGCCGTCACGCATGAGCCCACCTTCCGGTCTCCCGCTGGGGGAGACTCAAGTCTGCGGGGAGGCGGCCGGGTGACGGGGGAGAGGGGTGTGCCCGGCACCGTGCGCCGGCTGGTTGACCGGGCCGTGTGATGCCCTCCGCGTTCGGGACAGCCCGGTCCGACTCGGTCACGTACCGCGACGGGCCCGCGACGACCGACCTCGGCCGCTCGTACAAGCGGCTCACACTCGAGGAACCCGGCCTCCTCCCCCCCGGGCACACCGTGCTCGATCTCGGCTGCGGCCCCGGCACCGGCCTGCGGGCCCTCGCCGGGGCGGTCGTCCCGTCCTCGCACACAAGGGTGCCGATGGCGGCGGGACATGCTGGAACGGCGGTCCACCCCGTACCTGAACCCCGGGGTGGACCGCGCGGATGGCAGATTCTGCCACATGGGCATAGCCTGCCGGCATGAGCACCACCCCCAGCGCCGCCCACCAGCAGTTTTCCTACTCCGCGCCGGTCTCGCTGACCGAACGGCGGAAGGCGGAGACCCGGATGGAGATCGCCCGGGCGGCGGGCGCACTGTTCGTCCGGCAGGGCCTGCGGGCGACCCGTGCCGAGGACATCGCCCAGGCCGCGGGCATCGCACCCCGTACCTTCTACCGCTACTTCGCCACCAAGGAGGAAGCGGTCGCCCCGCTCTACGCCGCCGGCGCCCAGCGCTGGGCGGAAGCGGTCCGCGCGGCCCCGGTCCACCTCGGCATCCCCGAGGCCCTGGAACACGCCGTCCGCCACACCCTCACCCCCGGCCTCGGCGTCTCGTCCGCGTCCTGGGAGTGGGTCCGCACCCTGATCCGCCTGGCCGACACCAGCCCCGCCCTCCGCAAGGTATGGGCCGAGGTGTGCCAGACGTCGGAGACGGCCCTGGGCGAGATCCTCGCAGCTCGCCCCACGCCCACCGGTCCCCGCCCGGTCACCCCCTCTCTCCGTTTCGCCGCAGCCGTCGCCGGCGCGGCCGTACGCGTGGCCGTCGAGTCCTGGGCCGCCACGCCCGCCCCACCCACCGGTCCGGAGGGCCCAGCCGCCCTCGCGCTGCACAATCTCGGTGCCTTGCGGGCGTTCGACTGGAGCGGGGAGAGCTAGGCCGCCCTGTCGAGAGGGAGACGCGCACGTGTGCTTGCGCCCCTGGGTCAGACCGCCGCTCTGGACACCTGCGCGTCGCGCTCCCGGCCAAGTCCCTTGGGTGCCTGGATCCCGGTCACACCTCCCCGGACGCCTCGACGCCTCCCTGCCGCACACCCCCCGCCCGGCTGAGCCGCCCACCCAACTCCCGTACACATTCGGCCAGTTCTCCAGGCCCTCGTACGGTGAACTCGGCCCCGGCCATCGCGAGCCGTATCGCCAGCCACTCCACGGGATCGCCGGAGGTGCCGTGCAGCACACAGCCGCCCTCGCCGTCGTCCTCCGGCACCCCGAGCCAGGCCGGTACCCGCGCGGAGACCTGCTCGGCCGGAGCGGCGAAGCGCACGGCGAACTCGTACGTCTCCTGCCGCCGGTTGATGGACCGCCGCAGGTACTCGGCGGCGTCCCCCGTCGGCAACTCCCGCGGCGCGAACCGCACTCCGGTCGCGAACGGCTCACTGACCCGGTCCACCCGGAACGTGCGCCAGTCGGCACGGTCGAGGTCGTACGCGACCAGGTACCACCGCCGTCCCGTCGACACCAGCCGGTGCGGCTCGGTCAGCCGGCGTGACTCACCTCCCTCCTTGTCGCGGTAGGCGAACCGCAGCCGTTCGTGTCCCGCCACCGTCGACGCCATCACGGTCAGCGTCTCCGGCGCGATGCTCGCCCCGTCCCCGCTGGTCAGCGGCGTGGTCGCGGCCTGCAGGGTGGACACCCGGTGGCGCAGCCGGGACGGCAGCACCTGCTCCAGCTTGGCCAGGGCCCGTACCGACGCCTCGTCCACGCCCGCCACCGCGTGTCCGGCACCGGCCCGCAGCCCCACCGCGATCGCCACCGCCTCCTCGTCGTCCAGCACGAGCGGCGGCATCGCCTTGCCCGCGACCAGCCGGTATCCGCCGTCCGCGCCCTTCGTGGCCTGCACCGGATAGCCCAGCTCGCGCAGCCGGTCGACGTCCCGCCGCACGGTACGACGGGACACCCCGAGCCGGTGGGCCAGCTCACCGCCGGGCCACTCGCGCGGGGTCTGGAGAAGCGACAGCAACTGCAACAGCCGGGCGGGTGTGTCGGTAGTCATGTCTACGAGAATGCCGTACAACTAGGACACGATCTGACCTAATAGGGTCCTAGCTTTGCGGACATGACCTCCACGGAACAGACCCTCACCCCTGGGCCGGCCCCGGCCGACAGGCGCCGCTGGTTCGCCCTGGCCATCGTCATGACCGCGGCCTTCATGGACCTGGTGGACGTGACGATCGTCAACATCGCCATCCCGTCCATCCAGCGGAGCGCACACGCCTCCGTCAGCCAGATCCAGTGGATAACCGCCGGCTACGCCCTCGCCTTCGCCGCGGCCCTCATCACCGGCGGTCGGCTCGGCGACATCCACGGCCGCAGGCGGCTGTTCCTGATCGGTATCGGCGGCTTCACCCTCGCCTCCGCCCTGTGTGGCTTCGCCGTGAACCCGGAGATGCTGGTCGCCTCCCGCATTCTGCAGGGCGGTATGGCGGCGATGATGGTGCCGCAGGTGCTGTCGATCGTGCACGCCACCTTCCCGGCCCACGAACGCGGCAAGGTCTTCGGTCTGTTCGGCGCGATCGTCGGCCTCGGCGCGGTCTCCGGGCCGCTGCTCGGCGCACTCCTGACGGAGTGGAACCTGTTCGGCCTCGAATGGCGGCCCATCTTCCTCATCAACCTCCCCGTAGGTATCGCGGCCTTCCTTCTCGGCCGCCGCTTCATCACCGAGTCCAAGGCCCCCAAGGCGCTGAAGCTGGACCTCGTCGGCGTCGCCCTGGTCTCGCTGGGCCTGCTGATGCTGCTCTACCCGCTCACCCGCGGCCGTGAGCTGGGCTGGCCGCTGTGGGGGTACCTCTGCATGGCCGGTGCACTCGTCGTCTTCGCGGCGCTGGTGTCGTACGAAAAACGGAAGGCGGCCAGGGACGGTTCCCCGCTCATCGAGTTGTCCCTCTTCCGGGTGAAGAGCTTCGCCGCGGGCATCGCCGTGCAGACCGTCTTCGGTGTCGCGCTCGGCATCTTCTTCCTGGTCTGGACGCTGTACATGCAGATCGGCCTGGGCTGGAGCCCGCTGCGGGCCGGCCTGACCGGGGTGCCGTTCTCGATCGCGGTGTCCGTGGCGGCGGGGATGTCCGTGCAGAAGCTGGTCCCGCGCTTCGGCCGCAAGGTGCTCCAGGCGGGCGCCCTTGTGATGGGCGTGGGCGTGCTGCTGTACCTCTGGGAGGCCCACCGCTACGGCCTCGCCATCGCCTCCTGGCAGATGGCCCTGCCGCTCGTCGTGATGGGCGCCGGCATGGGGCTGATCGTGGCCCCGTTGACCGACGCGGTGCTCTCGGAGGTACCGCGCGAGCACGCCGGTTCCGCGTCCGGGCTGATCAACACCGTGCAGCAGATGGGTAACGCGCTCGGCCTGGGACTCGTGTCGGTGGTGTTCTTCGGCGAGATCGGCGACCGGCTGACTGCGGCCCAGGTCGGCCCAGCTTTCGTGCACGCCTTCCAGCACGCGCTGTGGTGGGTCGCCGGGATCATGGGCGCGATCTTCCTGCTGATGTCCGCCCTGCCCAAGCGGCCGGCCCAGCATGTGGAGGGCGCGGGGGACGAGCCGGCGGCGTCGGTCACGGACCGGGAGCCGGAACTGGTTGCCTGACCAGGCACGACGACCTGGCACGAGGACCGCACGACGAGGGCCCGGCACCGATCAGGTGCCGGGCCCTCCTGCTGTTCGCGCGTCCGCACCGGACACGCACGGGAACCGCACGCGGAGGACAGAGGTCCGTTCATGCCCGATTGAAGTCTGAACCTGTTTACATTCCGGAAAACTGGGCGTAGCCTCACGGCTGAAACCACACGTTCGGGCATCAGTCGGAAGCGAACGGACATCGAGGCGGAGGCGAACGGGATGTACGCACCGGAACGGCAGCAGGAGATCCTCCGGCTCGCCCGTGACGGCGGCCGGGTGGACGTGCTGTCGCTCGCCGAGGAGTTCCAGGTCACGGCGGAAACGATCCGCCGCGATCTGAAGGCCCTCGACCGCGCCGGCCTGGTCCGCCGGGTGCACGGCGGTGCCATCCCGGTCGGACGCCTCGACTTCGAACCGGACCTCGCCGAACGCGAGGGCACGTCCGCCGACGAGAAGGACCGCATAGCCAAGGCGGCTCTCACGGAACTGCCGAGCGAGGGCACGCTCATCCTCGACGCCGGAACGACGGTGGCGCGACTGGCTGCCGCCATCCCGCTGGAGTCCTCACTCACCGTCGTCACGCACAGCCTGCCGATCGCGGCCCGCCTCGCGGACCACCCCGGCATCCAGCTCCACCTCATCGGGGGGCGCGTACGGCACCGTACGCGCGCCGCCGTGGACGCCTGGGCGCTGCGCGCGTACGGCGAGATCCGGGCGGACGTGCTGTTCGTGGCGGCCAACGGCTTCTCCGCCGAGCACGGTCTGACCACCCCCGACCTCGCCGAGGCCGCGGTGAAGCGGGCCGCGGTCGCCGCGGCCCGCCGCGTGGTGCTGCTGGCCGACTCCGCCAAGTACGGCCAGGAGCACTTCGCCCGCTTCGGCGACCTGAGCGACGTGGACCTGCTGATCACCGACAGCGGGCTGAGCCCCGAAGACTCCGCCGCCATCGAGCGCGGCGGCACGGAAGTAGTGCGCGCATGATCCTCACCGTCACCCCCAACCCGTCCCTCGACCGCACCTACGAGGTCCCCACGCTGGAGCGCGGCGAGGTCATCCGCGCCACGGGCGAGCGCATGGACCCGGGTGGCAAGGGTGTGAACGTCTCTCGCGCCGTCGCGGCCGCCGGTCAGCGCACGGTCGCCGTCCTGCCCCTGGGTGGTGCGCCGGGGGCGCTCGTCGCCGATCTGCTCGATGCGCAGGGCATCGAGGTCGCGCCGGTCCCGGTCGCCGGAGCCACCCGCTCCAACATCGCGCTCGCGGAGGCGGACGGGGTGCTCACGAAGATCAACGCGCCGGGGCCGGAGCTGTCCGCGGAGGAGCAGGAGCTCCTCCTGGACACGGTGCGCACCCAGTCGCACGACGCCGACTGGATCGCGTGCTGCGGCAGCCTGCCCCGGGGGCTCGCGCCCTCGTGGTACGCCGACGTCGTCACGCGGGCGCACGCCGGGGGTGCGCGCATCGCCCTGGACACCTCGGGGCGCGCGCTGCTGGAGGCGCTGCGTGCACGGCCCGACGTGGTGAAGCCGAACGCCGAGGAGCTCGCGGAAGCCGTCGGGCGCCCCCTGGCGACCGTGGGTGACGCGCTGAAGGCGGCCGAGGAGGTGCGCGGCATGGGCGCGCGCGCCGTGCTCGCGAGCCTGGGCGCCGACGGGCAGCTCCTTGTGGAGGACACGGGCGCCTGGTTCGGCCGCGCGCGTGTGGACACCGTCCGCAGCAACGTGGGCGCCGGCGACTCCTCCCTCGCCGGCTTCCTGATCGCCGGCGGCAGCGGCCCCGAGGCCCTCGCCTCCGCCGTCGCCCACGGCGCCGCCGCCGTCCAGCTCCCGGGCAGCGTGATGCCGACCCCCGCCGACCTGGATCCGGCGGCGGTGACCGTCACGGCCGAGATCCCGCTCGACCGCGAACTGACGGAGCCGGTGTCATGACCCCACTCGCGCTCTGCGGCGCACGCCCCGGCACCCGGCGGCTGGGCGCACGCCCCCGCCCCGCGCCCCCGGGCGCACCCACCCGATCGGCCCCGAAGCGGCGGGACTCCCCGTTACTCGCCGCGGCCACCGGACGGCACCTCCGGCCCAGCCACGGTGCCGCCCCCGGGAGGCGGGGTTTCCCCGGCCCCGCCTCCCGTCCGGTCACACGCCCCCACAGCACCCCCGTCCCCATCTCCGCCCACTCCTTCCCCCGGGCGATACGCGTGCATAGGAGCCCGCGATGAGCGACATGATCACCGCGGACCTGGTCGACCTCGACCTGTCCGCCGACACCAAGGAAGCGGCGGCGCGTGCCCTCGCCGAGCGCATGGTGGCCCAGGGCCGGGTGACCGACCTGGAGGGCTTCCTCGCCGACGTGGCCGCTCGCGAGGCCCAGATGCCGACCGGCCTCGACGGCGGCATAGGCATCCCGCACTGCCGCAGCGCCCATGTCACCGAGCCGACGCTCGCCTTCGGCCGCAGTGCCGCGGGCATCGACTTCGGCGCCCCGGACGGCCCGGCCGACCTGATCTTCCTGATCGCGGCCCCTGCCGGTGCCGACGACGCCCACCTCACGATCCTCTCCTCCCTGGCCCGCCAGCTGATGAACACCGAGTTCACCTCGGCGCTGCGGGCAGTCGCCGAGGCGGAGACCGCGGCGGCGCTGATCCGGGGCGACGAGGCGCCGTCGGTGTCGGGCGCGGAGCCTTCGGGGGAGGGCGCGCAAGGTGCGTCGAGCGCTGCTGAGGGCGCCGTGAGCGCCTCCAAGAACACCGCTGCGACGCCGGTGGCGGCCTCCGCCGGCGCCGCAGCGGTCACCACGGCAGCGCAGGCGGAGACGCGGGGCGCGCCCGCTCCGGCGCAGGCGACCCCCGCGGGCGCCGGCTCCGGCGCGGACTCCGCCGAGCGCCCCTTCCGTATCGTCGCCGTCACCTCCTGCCCGACGGGTATCGCGCACACCTACATGGCGGCCGAGTCCCTGGAGAAGGCGGGCCGCGAGGCGGGCGTCGAGCTGGTCGTCGAGACGCAGGGCTCGGCCGGCTTCACCCGGCTCGACCCGGCGGTGATCGCGGCCGCGGACGGCGTGATCTTCGCGCACGACGTCCCCGTACGCGACAAGGACCGCTTCGCGGGCAAGCCGACCGTCGACGTCGGCGTGAAGGCGGGCATCAACCGCCCCGCCGAACTCATCGGCGAGGTGCGCGGGAAGGCGGCGCGCGGCGAGGCGAGCGCTCCGGCGTCCGCGTCGGGCGGCACGCCGGTCGAGCGCGCGGGCGACTCCACCGAGGGTTACGGCACCAGGCTCCGTAAGTGGCTGATGTCCGGCGTCAGTTACATGGTCCCGTTCGTCGCCGCGGGCGGCCTCCTCATCGCCCTCGGGTTCGCGATCGGCGGCTACAAGATCAACAAGGCGCCGTCGGTGATGGACCACTTCGTGTGGACCCAGGCCGACAGCTGGGGCGCGCTGTCCTTCCAGATCGGCGTCGTCGCCTTCGGCTTCCTCGTCCCGGTCCTGGCTGGCTACATCGCCTACGGCATGGCCGACCGACCAGGCCTCGTCCCCGGCTTCGTGGGCGGCGCCATCTCACTGACCATCAACGCGGGCTTCCTCGGCGGCCTGGCCGCCGGTCTGATCGCCGGTGGCGTGGTGATCGCCATCCAGAAGGTCAACATCCCGCCGGCCCTGCGCGGCATCATGCCGGTGGTGGTGATCCCGCTGATCTCCTCGGCGATCGTCGGATTCCTGATGTTCGTCGTGATCGGCAAGCCCATCGCCTCCGCCCAGAAGGGCCTCACCGACTGGCTGAACGGCCTCACCGGCACCAACGCCGTCCTGCTCGGCGCCCTGCTCGGCCTGATGATGTGCTTCGACCTGGGCGGCCCGGTCAACAAGGTCGCCTACACCTTCGCCACCGCCGGCATCGCGGTCTCCAACCCCAGCGACTCCGCGATGAAGATCATGGCCGCGGTGATGGCGGCAGGCATGGTCCCGCCGCTGGCGATGGCCCTGGCCACCACCGTGCGCGGCAGGCTCTTCACCCAGACCGAGCGCGAGAACGGCAAGGCCGCCTGGGTCCTGGGCGCCTCCTTCATCTCCGAGGGCGCGATCCCGTTCGCGGCGGCGGACCCGCTGCGGGTCATCCCGTCCTCGATGGTGGGCGGCGCGCTCACCGGCGCCCTGTCCATGGCCTTCGGCGCCACCCTGCGCGCCCCGCACGGCGGCATCTTCGTGGTCCCGCTGATCGGCAACCCGTTCCTCTACCTGATCGCCATCGCGGTCGGCGTCTGCGCCACCACGGGCCTGGTCGTCCTCCTCAAGGGCATGCGCAAGCAGACCCCCGAGTCCACGGCCGGCGACCCCGCGGCCAATCCGGCCACGACCCCGAAGGAGACCAAGCAGCCGGTGGCGGTGTGACGACCGCGTCACCCCTCACCGCATCTTGTCCCTTTAGTTCGCTGTGAGTTGTTCACGGCACCTGCGAGATACGTCACGGTCCGGGACCAAAGTCCCGGACCGTGGTGTGTACTGGGACGCATGCCTGAGTACGCCCCGACTCTCCAGCTGATCGGCGTGGCCGTCCTCGCCGCGGCGGCCGTCGTCTGGACCGTCGTCCTGCTGCGCCTCTTGGGCCGCACCGGCCTCCAGGCCCCCGCGCGGCGCATCCCGCCCCCGCTCCCGGCGCTGCCGCGCCAGACCCGGGTCGGCCCCCCGCTGGAGTCCGTCGAGCTGACCCCCGCGGAACAGGACGCGTTCGCGGGCCTGGTACGGCAACTCGCCGGCGGCTGACGGCGGAAGGGCGCTACCCCTGCCGAGCCGCGCGCCGCTCCATGGCATCCCGGGCCGCGTCCTCGGACAGGTAGACCTCGCACATGTGCCGCCCGTCGGGGGTCGCCGTGTGCTCGGCCTCCCACAGGGAGACCTCGGTCCCGTCCGGCAGCAGGAACGCGTGCTCGTACAGCGCGTAGCTCAATCCCACTCGTCCGACCCGCCCCGGGCGCCCGAACGCCTGCGTGATCTCGTGCGCGGTCGCCGTCGCCAGCAGCGCCGCCGTCTCCGCGCCGGGCCGGTCCGGGTTCTCCGCACGGCGCAGAAGCCGGCGCGCATGGTCCGCCGAGTCGTCGGAGGCGAACACGTGCCGGGGCTCGGGGATCGCCCACAGCCGCATCAGCGCGGGCAGTTCGAACTCCGGCGCGTCCGGCGGCAGCCCGAGCCGTGCGGTGGCCGTCTGCAGTTCCTCCTCGTCGACGTACACCTCGTGCTCCGGGGCGTCGCCCGGCGTGGGATTGTGCACGAGCTCCCACAGCGTGACCGCCGAGCCGTCGGCGAGCAGCCAGGTGTGCCGGTACGTCTCCCGGTGCCGCCCCGCGCTGTGGTACGCGGAGTGCAGCGAACTGTCGTGCGCCAGCGCGCAGTCGAGCTGCCGTATCACCTCGTCGGGCAGTTCGAAGGAGTTCAGGGCACGGCCGAGGAGCCGCGCGAGATGCTCCTCCGGAGACTCGGGCGACTCGGCTGGTTCGTACGCTGCTGTCTCGTACGGAACGCTCAAGGCATCTCCCGGCGTTGCTGCATGTCACCTTGTGGGTGCATACCGTAGCCCCTCCGTCGGACATCATGTCCGGGAACCGAGAAAACGTACGCCGGGAAAACGTGCGGACCGCGCGAAAAGTTCCCGCGCGGCCCCGCGTTGCGTCAAAGGCCGCCGCTCAGACGGCACTTCCCGCGGTCCAGGCGCTCCACGACATGTTCCAGCCGTTCAGCCCGTTGTCCGGGGCGACCGTCGTGTCGGGGGAGTTCTTCACGATCACGACGTCCCCGATGAGCGAGTTGTCGTAGAACCACTTGGCCGTCGTGTCGCCCTGCGCGCCCTGCACGTCCGTCATGCCGACGCAGCCGTGGCTGGTGCCCTCGCGGCCGAAGGGCGGGTTGCCCTTGTTGTACCAGTAGTTGCCGTGGATGAACGTGCCGGACTCCGTCAGACGCATGGCGTGTGGCACGTCCGGGATGTCGTACTCGCCGCCCAGGCCGACCGTCTGGCTGTTCATGCGGGTCTGCGTGAACTTCTCGGAGATCACCATCTGCCCGTTGTACGTCGTGTGCTGCGGGCTGCCCGTGGAGACCGGCACCGTCTTGAAGGTCTTGCCGTCCCGCACGACCGTCATCGTCTGCGTGTTGGCGTCGACGGTGGACACCTGCGACCGCCCGACGGTGAAGGAGACGGTCTTCTTCTGTACTCCGTAGACGCCGTTCGTGCCCTGGACCCCGTCCAGGTCGATCTTCATCGTGACCTGGGACCCGGCCTTCCAGTACTCCTGCGGCCGGAAGTCCAGCCGCTGGTTCCCGAACCAGTGCCCGACCACCTGCTGACCACTGCTGGAGTTGACCGTGATGTGCGACTGCACGGCCTTCTTGTCGGTGATCGCCTTGTCGAAGGTGAACGACACGGGCATGCCCACCCCGACCGTGCTGCCGCCGTCCGGTGTGTAGGTGCCGATGAAGCTGTTCGCCGAGGTGACGGTGGTGAAGATGGAGTTGGCCGCCGCGGTGCGCCCGTTCGCGTCCTTCGCGGTCGCGTCGATCTCGTACTTCGTCCCGCGGTCCAGCTGCTCCTTCGGCTTCCAGCTGCTGCCGTCCGCCGATATCGCCCCGGCCACGCTCTGGCCGGACCCCGCCACGGTCATCTTCACATCGGTCAGCCTGCCGCCGCTGACCTTCACCCCGGTCGCGTTGATGGACGCGCTGGTCGAACCGTCCTTCGCCGAGATCACGATCTTCGCCGTCGACGTCTTGGGGGATTCCTTGCCGCCCTTGTCGTCGTTGGTGGCATTGGCGCTGCCGCCGCACGCGGTCAGGGTGAGGGCGCCGACCATCAGGGCGGCACAGGCCCCCAGTGCGCGCCGCGCTGCAATGTCCGGCGTTGTCACGGGCTGCTCCAGGTTCATGTGATGTGCGTGATCCGTTCCAGTGCGTGAAGAAGGAGTGCACCGGCACCCGCGAAGGTTCCCGCCGTATCCCATGAACACGATCGCGTGACAGAACCGCGACAATCCAGCCCCGACAGGCGCCCCACGCCCGCCCCACACCGCTCCTATCGCTCGTACAACTCCCCGTACGACGGCCACACTCCACCCGGCCCGTCGACCGACCCGGTGGCGCGCACCCCCCGCACGATCGCGCGCGTCACGAGATCCGCGCCGGCGGCCAGGATCTCGTTGAGCGCCAAGGGGTGTCCGTCCAGCGGGCGCGTGCCGGTCGCGAGCGCGAACACCGTGTCCCCGTCGTGCAGGAGGTGCACCGGCCGTACGGCGCGCGCGATCCCGTCGTGCGCCGTCCCCGCGAGCTTCTGTGCCTGCGCCTTGGAGAGGTCCGCGTCGGTCGCGACCACCGCGAGCGTCGTGTTGAGCGGGGGCGGCGCGTTCCTGGTGGCCGCTTCGTCGAGCCGCCGGCGCGCGGCCTCGAGCACGCGCTCCTCCGGATACTCCACCCGCCCCTGCAACAACAACTCCCCGTACAACGCCCCCGTACCGGGATCCACCACGGCGCCCGCGGCGTTCACGACCGCCAGCGCGGCCACGGTGATCCCGGAGTCGAGCACCGTGCTCGCGGTGCCCACTCCGCCCTTGATCCGCTCGGCGACGGCGCCCGTACCGGCCCCCACGCACCCCTCCGGCACCCGCGCGCCCGGTGCGGCCGCCGCCGCGGCCTCCACCGCCGTGCGCCCCGTCGTCGCGTCGGGCCGTGCGCGGAAGTTCCCTCCGCGCCCCAGGTCGAAGAGGCACGCGGTGGGCACGACCGGCACAACGTGCGCCGGATCCGGCCCCACCCGCACCCCGCGGCCCTGCTCCTCCAGCCAGGCCATCACCCCGGACGCCGCGTCGAGCCCGTATGCGCTGCCCCCGGTCAGCACGATCGCGTCGACCCGCTGCACCACGTTGCGCGGGTCGAGCGCGTCGGTCTCCTTGGTGCCGGGGCCACCGCCGCGCACGTCCACGGCGGCTACGGCGCCGCCCTCGGGGGCGAGGACGACCGTGGTGCCGGTGAGCCAGCCGTCCCCGCGGCGGGTGGCGTGCCCCACCCGCACCCCGGCGACGTCCGTCAATGCGTCAACTGTCATGAGGGCAAGTCTGGCCCGCCCGCCCGCCGCCGAGGGCTCAGTCGGCGGTCGCGGTGGCGCTTGCCGTGCGCTCCCGGCCGACCATGCGCGTCGTCAGCGTCGTGCCGGTCGCCACCGCGCCCGCGGACACGAGCCCCGCCGCGAGCACCGCCCATTCGCCCAGGAAGCTGCAGCAGATCACCAGCAGCGCCGTGACCGGCAGGACCAGTTGCTGGGCGATGCCGACCTTGAAGTGCCGCGAGTGCAGGGCCCACACGGTCAGCAGGTACAGCGCCGTGGGCAGGGTCACGGCGGCCGAGGCGGACAGCGTGGAGATGTGGGCGTTGCCGACCGCCTGTTCCACGGCCACCTCCAGGCCGGCGCCGATCGCGGCGGCCGAGGCGAAGATCAGGTAGTGCCCGTAACCCCACAGGAACGCCTGCCCGTTGGAGCGCAGGTGGCCGTGGATGGGCACCACGAAGTAGATCCACCACGCGGAGAAGACGATCAGCAGGCCGCCCGCCGCGATGGGCAGCAGCTCGCCCAGCGCGGAGTGCTGGTCCACCGCCGACTTCACGGCGACCGTCGCCGCGGAGATCGTCTCGCCGAGCACGATGATGGTGAACAGGCCGTACCGCTCGGCGATGTGATGCGGATGCCAGGAGGTCTCGTAGCTCCTCTCGGCGTACAGCGGCACGCACATCTCCGCGATCGCCATCACGAGGAAGACCCACGGCCGGGCGGGCCCGGGTAGCACCACCAGTCCGAGCCAGCCGACCAGGCACAGCAGCACACCGGTCGCGTACCGGAGCGCCATGGTTCTCTCCGAGCCCGAGGCCGATCTCGCGGCTCTCAGCCACTGCGTGGCCATCGCCAGCCGCATGATCAGGTAGCCGAGCCAGACCACCAGGTAGTCGTGGTGCTGGAAGGCCCGGGAGATGCCGGCGGCCAGTACCAGGACGCCGGCGATCTGCACCAGGGTGACGACCCGGTAGAGGGCGTCGTCGTTGTCGTACGCCGAGGCGAACCAGGTGAAGTTCATCCAGGCCCACCAGATGGCGAAGAACTGCATGGCGTAGCTGAGGATTCCGTTGCCCGCGTGCCCCTCGGCGACGGCGTGCACCAGTTGCGCGCCGGCCTGCGCGATCGCCACGACGAAGCACAGGTCGAAGAACAGCTCTAGCGGGGAGGAGACCCGGTGCGCTTCGTCGCGCCCGCGCGCGGTGAGCCGGCGCAGGAGTCCGGGGGACTGGGGTGCGCCCGACGAGGCGGGCGCCGGAGCGGAACTCGACGTCATGCCTCCCAGGACAGCAGAAAACCTGCCCCAAGGCTTGTGAACGGATTCACAAAACGGGGCCCGCGTCGCGCCACCGTATTCTTGAGGCATGAGCACCGCCCCGGAATCCGAGTCCCGCGACCCGAAGCCCACGCTGGTTTTCGACGACCCGCTGGACCAGCAGTCCTCGGACGACACCGACCGCGGGTGGGGCGAGCGCGCGGAGGGTGACAGCGCGGCCGACCTGAAGCGCTTCCTCGACGAGAAGCCGCCCCACCACCTCTGAGCCGCTCGCGGCAGCGCCGCTAGCGCTCGTCGTGCCCCGATCCACGCTGTGCGACCAGCGCGTCGCGGATCTCCTTGAGCACCTCCAGCTCGGTCACCTCGATGACCTCCTTCGTGCCCTCCCGCGCGGCCTTCTGCGCCGCCTGCCGGGCCAGGTACCTGGCCATCGGCAGGACCATCAGGAAGTACACCACCGTCGCGGTGATCAGGAAGGTCAGCGTGGCACCGAGGACCGAGCCCCACAGGATCGGCACACCGCTCTTGACCGTGCCGTCCGCGGCCACCTGGCACGGGGCCTTCAGGCAGGAGCTGTAGTGATCCAGGTTCTGCGTACCGATCGCTCCGACCAGCGGGTTGATGACCCCCTTGACCACCGAGTTCACGATGTTCGTGAAGGCCGCGCCGATGACCACCGCGACTGCCAGATCGACGACGTTGCCGCGCATCAGGAAGGCCTTGAAGCCCTGCCAGATGTTCGGTTCCTTCTTCGCGCTCACCTAGGGGACTCTCCTCGCATGCACAGGGTGTGGAACGAAACGCTCCGCAACCTACGGCACGGTGAGGCCATTGTGTCCAATCCCGTCGTTCGATCGAGCGACTTGACGGCAAGCCGCCGACAAACCGTCCGAGTCGGTTCAGCACAGCGTCACCGCCAGGCGTGCCGTGGCGCTCGCACCCACGAGCCGGGCCGCCGTGGCACGGGGCACCGACAGCACCACCAGTGCCCCGCTCTCGGCCCCGCCCTCCAGAGGCTCCGGCACCTTGGTCACCCGCACACCGCGCGCGAGCACCCTCGCGACGCCCCCGGCCGACGGGTCCTCCGCGGCGATGACGTCGACGCGGTCGCCGGGCCGTAGCAGCCGGACCGTGGCCGCGTCGGCGATCCGCACCGGCGCCGTCACCATGTCCACCGGCGGGTGCCGTCGTACGGGCGCGGTGACCGGGTGTCCGCGGGCCTGCTCCGGGCGGTGCGGTTCGGTCGCCGTGCGCGGCCCGGCGGCGACGAGGGCGGCCGCGGTCACCGCGAGGCCGGCCGCGATGGCCCGCCTGCGGTGCCGTACGAGCCGTTGCAGCTGATACCGCCCGCCGCGCACGTACACCGGAGGGAACTGCGGGATCTCACAGGTGGCGGGGGCGTCCGTGCCCAGCGGGCGCGGGAGCTGGACGGGAGGCGGGAGCGGGGACGAGGCCGGTGGTGGAGAGGGCCGAGAGCGCGAAGAAGGCGGATGAGAGAGGGGTGCGGGCGAAGCGGGAGAAGTGGGAGGAGGTGAGGACGGAGTCGGGGACGAAGCGGACCAAGGCACGGGAAATCACCACCTGCGACGAGGGATTCGGCTTGCGATGCCACGATGAGGCATCGCGCCGCATTCCGTCGGAGCCGGTGGAAGACGGGCGGATTGTGGATAACTCGGCCACCCGAACGGAGAATTCCGCCCGGCTTTCCACAGGTCCCGCCGTGAACCGCCAGGTGCCTTACGGCAGTTCGAAGCCCGGGTCCATGCCGCCGAGCGCGTTCACGCACAGGCAGTCCCGCGCCGCGGTCTCCGGCAGTGCCGCCACCGCGTCGAACAGCACGCCGCGCAACCGGTCCACGTTGGCGGCGAACACCTGCAGCACCTCCTCGTGCGAGACGCCCTCGCCGGTCTCGGCGCCCGCGTCGAGGTCGGTGACCAGGGTCAGCGACGTGTAGCACAGCTCCAGTTCCCGGGCGAGCGCCGCTTCCGGGTGACCCGTCATGCCCACGACCGACCAGCCCTGTGCCTGGTGCCACAACGATTCGGCGCGGGTCGAGAAGCGCGGCCCCTCGACCACGACCAGCGTGCCGCCGTCCACCGGCTCCCAGTCCCGGCCGTGGGCGGCCTTGAGCGCGGTGGCCCGTCCGGTGGGGCAGTAGGGGTCGGCCATGGAGACGTGCACGACGTTCGGCACCGTGCCGTCGGGCAGCGGCAGCCCGTCGAAGTAGGTCTGCGCCCTGGACTTCGTACGGTCCACGAACTGGTCCGGCACGAGCAGCGTGCCGGGGCCGTACTCGGGGCGCAGTCCGCCCACTGCGCACGGGCCGAGGACCTGCCGGACGCCGACGGAGCGCAGTGCCCACAGGTTGGCGCGGTAGTTGATGCGGTGCGGCGGGAGGTGGTGGCCGCGGCCGTGCCGGGGCAGGAAGGCGACCCGCCGGCCGGCGATCTCGCCGAGGAAGAGGGAGTCACTGGGCGGCCCGTAGGGGGTCTCCACCTGGACCTCGGTCACCTCGTCGAGGAACGAGTAGAAGCCCGAGCCGCCGATTACGCCGATCTCTGCGTTCGCCATGACCAGCACACTAGCTGGCGGCACGACCACGGGGGAGCCGGTGCCCGGAAGCACCCAAGACCCTGCCGTCGTGCGACGGCAGGGTCCAGGGCGAGAGGTGTCAGGCGGCGGAGCTGTTGGTGGAGCTCGACGACGAGGACGAGGAGGACGGCTTCGCGTCGGACGAAGACGTGCCGGACGACGAGCTGGACGGCTTCGACGCTGGCGTGCTGCTCGATGTGGAGCCTCGGGAGTCGTTGCGGTAGAACCCGGAGCCCTTGAAGACGATGCCGACCGCGGAGAACACCTTCTTCAGGCGGCCACCGCAGTTGGGGCACTCGGTCAGGGCGTCATCGGTGAACTTCTGCACCGCCTCGAGGCCCTCGCCGCACTCGGTGCACTGGTACTGGTAGGTCGGCACTGTCTTCCTCCTGGCACTCTGACTCAATGAGTGCTAACGACGGTCCATAGTGACGTATTCCCGGGGATCAGTCCACCGTCACCGGCACGCGGTGACCGACGCCACGTGCGACGGTCACGTTCCGCTGCGGCGGCACCAGCCGTGATCGCAGCGTCACCACGGTCGCCAGCGCGAGCAGCGTGCCGCCCGCCGGCACCAGGAATCCCGCACCGCCCCACAGCCGGTCCTCGAGCTGTCCGGCGACGGTGACGGCGGCCGCCTGCCCGAGCGCGACCGCACCGGTCAGCCAGGTGAAGGCCTCGGTACGGGCGCCAGCCGGGACCAGGCCCTCGACCAGCGTGTAGCCGGTGATCAGCGCCGGCGCGATGCACATGCCGACCAACAGGCCGAGCCCGGCGAGCAGCGGCACCGAGTGCGCCGTCCACAGGGCGGACGCGATGATCGCGAGCGCCGTGTAACCGATGACCAGGCGGCGCTGGGGGGCCGCCTTCCAGGCGATCGCGCCGCAGGCGATGCCGGACAGCATGTTTCCGGCGGCGAAGACGCCGTACAGGACGCCGTTCAGGCCGGGCTCGCCGATCGACTCGGTGAACGCCGCCAGCGACACCTGCATACCGCCGAAGACGGATCCGATGCCCAGGAAGGTGACGACCAGCACACGCACGCCCGGCACGCGCAGCGCGGACGCGTGCTGCACGCGCGCGTGCCCGTTCTCGGCGGCCACCGGCGGCTGCGTGCTCTTCCGCGCGGCGAACAGCAGACCGCCGACGAGTGTCAGCGCGCCCTCCGTGACCAGACCCGCCGCCGGCGTCACGCCGGTGCACAGCGCGGTCGCCAGCAGAGGGCCGAAGACGAAGGTCAGCTCGTCCGTGACCGACTCGAACGCCGCCGCGGTGGTCATCAGGGGCGAGCCCTGCAGCTTCACGCCCCAGCGCGCCCGCACCATCGGACCGACCTGCGGCACCGAGGCACCCGTCGGGACGGCCGCCAGGAACAGCGCCCACAGCGGCGCGTGCGCCAGCGCGAGCGCCGTCAGGGACAGGCCCGACAGCGTGTGCACGAGGACGCCGGGGATCAGTACCGCGCGCTGGCCGTAGCGGTCGGCGAGGCGTCCGCTGTACGGCGCGAACAGCGCCATGGACACACCGGTCGCGGCCGCGGCGGCGCCCGCGGCGCCGTACGAGCCGGTGGTGTGCTGCACGAGCAGCACGATGGAGATGGTGAGCATCGCGAACGGCTGGCGTGCCGCGAAACCGGGGAGCAGGAACGTCCAGGCGCCGCGGGTGCGCAGCAGCTGTCCGTATCCGGGGCGGGACGACGCCGACGGGTTCTCCGCCGACTCGGTGGTGACCGTGGACTCCACGGCCCGTGCCTTTCTTCGCCTGGTAGCGCGCCCGTGCGGGGGCACCGAGAGCTGTCCTCTTGCGCGGAACTGCGGTAGATACCGGTGCCACTGCGGAGGGCGTTCCGGCCGCCATACGGTCGCGCCAGCTCTGCATCAGACAGAGTTGGTTCGATCAGGGTGCCTTCATCCTACAGGGATCAAGGGCTTGTGCACCTGTGAAAACGAGCACGCCGAGGCCTGTTCACCTGGGATTGGCGCCCGTGTGAATCGTACGAAACGCACCCGTAACGCGCGCCCTCGGGGCACGGCCCGCGCTCACCGTCCGGCACTCGCCCCGTCGGCGCCCAGCCACCCCGCGAGCTTGCCGCCCTGAGCGACCGCGCGCAGGCGCCGTTCCGCCGCGTCGCGGACCGGGTCGGTGGCGACGACCAGCAGTTCGTCGTCCCGGCGCAGCACCGTCGTCGGCAGCGGAACGAACGATTTTCCCTCGCGTACGACGAGCGTGACGGCGGCCCCGGTGGGCAGCCGCAGCTCGTTGACCTCCACGCCGTGCATCCGGGAGCCCTCGGGGATCGTGACGGAGAGCAGATGGCCGCGCAGCCGCTCCAGGGGCGCGGACTCGATGCCGAGGTCGGAGGCCTCGCCCTTCTCGCCGAGGCGCAGCCTGCGGGCCACCCAGGGCAGGGTCGGCCCCTGCACGAGGGTGTAGACCACGACCAGCACGAAGACGATGTTGAAGATGCGGCGGCTGCCGGCGACGCCGTTCACCATGGGGATGGTCGCCAGGATGATGGGCACGGCTCCGCGCAGTCCCGCCCATGACATCAGCGTCTGCTCCTGCCACGGCACACGGAACGGCGCGAGGCTGAGGACCACGCTCAGCGGGCGGGCCACCATGGTCAGGACCAGCCCGATGACCAGGGCGGGCCAGATGTCGTCGCCCAGCTCGTGCGGGGTGACCAGCAGGCCGAGCAGGACGAACATGCCGATCTGGGCGATCCAGCCGAGCCCCTCGGCGAAGCCGCGCGTGGCGGGCCAGTGCGGGAGCTTGGCGTTGCCGAGCATCATCGAGGCCAGGTAGACGGCCAGGAAGCCGCTGCCGTGTCCCAGGGCGCCGGCGGCGTACGCCGTGACGGCGATGGCCAGTACGGCGATCGGGTAGAGGCCGGAGGCGGGCAGGGCCACGCGCCTGAGCCCCAGGGACCCGAGCCAGCCCACCGCGATCCCTATGGCCGCGCCGAAGGCCAGCTCCAGGACTATCTCGCCCAGCAGGACGTACCAGTGCTCGACGGGTCCGGCCGCGGAGAAGGCGACGACCAGGATGACCACGGGGGCGTCGTTGAAGCCCGACTCCGCCTCCAGCGTGCCCGTCACGCGCGCGGGGAGGGGAATTCTGCGCAGTACGGAGAAGACCGCCGCCGCGTCCGTCGACGACACCACCGCGCCGATGATGAGCGCCTGCCGCCACTCCAGCCCGACCAGATAGTGCGCGCCCGCCGCGGTGACGCCCACGCTGACGGCGACTCCGGCGGTCGCCAGGACGGAGGCCGACGCCAGGACCGGCCGGACCTCCTTCCACTTCGTGCCGAGACCGCCCTCGGCGAGGATCACGACCAGGGCCGCGTACCCGATGACCTGGGTCATCGCGGCGCTGTTGAAGTGGATGTGCCCGAAGCCGTCCTGGCCCATGAGGACGCCGATCCCCAGGTACACGAGCAGGCTGGGGAGCCCGCTGCGGGAGGAGATCCGGACAGCCGCGACGGCGACGAGCAGGACCAGGGAGCAGACGAGCAGGAGCTGGTTGAGGTGGTGAACAGTCAGCAGCGGTTCCCTTCCTTGGCCCGCGCGGGTGGCGCGAAACACACGTACAGAAGACCCGAGGCTGCGGCGCACCGCACCCAAGTACTTCGTTACCTTACCTAACTCTTGACGCTTTCTTGACGCTCGTCGCGGCAAGATCGAACGTTCGTACACGCTGGTTCCCCACTCCGCGTCAAGCGGCGTGGGGCCCTGCGCCTATGGTTGCTCCAGCGCTCATTCAAAGTCACAGCCCGACCTGCCGCTCGCGTTAGGACAGCAAGGACAGCGATGCCCCCGAATACCACCGCCACAACGGGTGACAAGCCCGCCGAGTCCGGCAGGAAGAAGGGGCGCAAAGCCCGACTTGTCGTGCTGGTTCTGGTCCTGGCCATCATCGGAGGCATCGCCTACGGGGCGTACTGGTCGATCAGCACCGTCCGCGCCTCCTTCCCGCAGACCAAGGGAACGATCACGCTCCAGGGCCTGTCCGGGCCGGTCGACGTCAAGCGGGACGGCAACGGCATCCCGCAGATCTACGCGTCCTCCGACGAGGACCTGTTCATGGCGCAGGGCTTCGTCCAGGCGCAGGACCGGTTCTACGAGATGGACGTGCGCCGGCACATGACCTCCGGGCGCCTGTCGGAGATGTTCGGCACGAGCCAGGTCAAGAACGACGAGTTCCTGCGCACCCTCGGCTGGGACCGGATCGCCAAGCAGGAGTACGACACCAAGCTGTCGGCCTCCACGAAGAAGTACCTCGACGCGTACGCCAAGGGAGTCAACGCCTACCTGCAGGGCAAGGACGGCAAGGGCATCTCCCTGGAGTACGCGGCGCTGGGCTTCGTCAACGACTACAAGCCGCAGCCGTGGACCCCGGTCGACTCCGTCTCCTGGCTGAAGGCGATGGCCTGGGACCTGCGCGGCAACATGCAGGACGAGATCGACCGCGCGCTGATGACGAGCCGGCTCGGCCCGCAGCAGATCCAGGACCTGTACCCCGAGTACCCGTACAGCCGTAACAAGCCGATAGTGCAGGACGGCCAGTACAGCGAGCTGACCAAGACCTTCCGGCAGGGCGGCGCCTCGGGGACCTCGCAGAGCACCGGTACGACGGGTACGACCCGTACGTCCGGGACGACCGGTGGCGCCACGGGCACCACGGGCTCCTCTGCGGGCACGACGGGGACGACCGGCTCCTCCACCTCGTCCACGGCCGGATCGTCGCTCACGAGCCAACTGGGGGGCCTCTACGACGTCCTGGACAACGTCCCGACCGCCGTCGGCGTGAACGGCCAGGGAATCGGCTCCAACTCCTGGGTCGTCTCCGGGCAGTACACCATCACCGGCAAGCCACTGCTCGCCAACGACCCGCACCTGTCGGCGTCCCTGCCGTCCGTCTGGTACCAGATGGGCCTGCACTGCCGCACCGTCTCCAGCAAGTGCCAGTACGACGTCACCGGTTACACCTTCGCCGGCATGCCCGGTGTGGTCATCGGCCACAACGCGAACATCGCCTGGGGCATGACCAACTCCGGCGTCGACGTCACCGACCTCTACCTGGAGAAGGTGACCGCCAACGGCTACCTGTACGACGGCAAGGTCCGGCCCTTCAAGACCCGCGAGGAGACCGTCAGGGTCGCCGGCGGCACGTCCAAGACGATCGTCGTCCGCCAGACCCAGGACGGGATGCCGCTGCTGTCCGACCGTGACGACGAACTCGTCCAGGTCGGCAGGAAGGCCACCGTCAACACCGCCGCGCCCGACCGCGGTGACGGCTACGGCATCGCCCTGAGGTGGACCGCGCTCGACCCGGGCACCTCCATGGACGCCGTCTTCGCCATCGACAAGGCCGCCGCCTGGAGCGAGTTCCGCCAGGCCGCCGCCCTGTTCGACGTGCCCTCGCAGAACCTGATCTACGCCGACACCGACGGCAACATCGGCTACACGCTGCCCGGCAAGATCCCCACGCGCTCCTCGGTGGACGACGGCTCCGTCCCGGCGCCGGGATGGCAGTCGAAGTACCGCTGGACCGGCTTCGTCAAGCAGGACGAACTGCCCTACGAGTACAACCCCCCGCGCGGCTACATCGTCACCGCCAACCAGGCCGTGGTCGACAAGGACAAGTACCCGTACACGCTCACCACCGACTGGGGCTACGGCACGCGCAGCCAGCGCATCACCGACCTGATCGAGTCCAAGATCAAGGACGGCGGCAAGATCTCCACCGACGACATGCGGCAGATGCAGCTGGACGACAGCAGCGAGATCGCCAAGCTCCTGGTGCCGAAGCTGCTGAAGATCAACCTGGACGACAAGAACGTCCGCCAGGCGCAGAAGCTGCTGGAGGGCTGGGACTACACCCAGGAGTCCGACTCCGCGGCGGCCGCCTACTTCAACGCCGTCTGGCGCAACATCCTCAAGCTCGCCTTCGGCAACAAGCTCCCCAAGGAGCTGCGCGTCAAGGGACAGTGCCTGTGGGTCGACAAGATCGACAGCACCGGCCCGGTCGACGACAACACCAAGGTGCGCGAGTGCGGCCAGCGCGACACCGACCAGGCGCAGCCGGACGGCGGCGACCGCTGGTTCGAGGTCGTGCGCAACCTGATGGACAAGCCGGACAGCGACTGGTGGAAGACCCCCAGGTCCGGCACCCGCCGTCCCGCCGCGACCACGATGGACCAGCTCTTCGCCCGCGCCATGATCGACGCCCGCTGGGAGCTGACCGCCAAGCTCGGCAAGGACATCGACACCTGGAGCTGGGGCCGGCTGCACCGTCTGTTCCTGAAGAACCAGACGCTCGGCACCGACGGCCCCAAGATCCTGCAGTACATCCTCAACCGCGGCCCCTGGAAGCTCAGCGGCGGCGAGGCCACGGTCAACGCCACCGGCTGGAACGCCGCCGGGGGCTACGGCGTCGTCTGGGTGCCGTCGATGCGGATGGTCGTCAACCTCGCCGACCTCGACAAGTCCAGGTGGATCAACCTGTCCGGCGCCTCCGGGCACGCCTTTAGCGCGCACTACACGGACCAGACGAGCAAGTGGGCCAAGGGCGAGTTGCTGCCCTGGTCGTTCTCGGCCAACGCGGTCGACAAGAGCACCAGCGACACGCTGGTCCTCAAACCGTGAGCCACCGCTGACGGCACGGTCACCGGAACGGCCCTCCACGCGCACGCGTGGAGGGCCGTTTCCGTGTCGTGTCAGGCGCTCGGGAAGCGATGCACGCCGGAGGGTGTCACCACGGCGTGCACCGGCTTGTCGTGCGCCTCCGCCGGGACGCGCGCGACGACCTCCGTGTCGTACAGCAGCACCACGAGCCGGGGGCGTGCGCCCGCGCGCTCCAGACGAGCCAGCACGCGGTCGTACGACCCTCCGCCGCGTCCCAGGCGCATCCCGCGCGCGTCCACCGCGAGCCCGGGCAGGAGCACCACGTCGGCGGCCGTCACGGCGTCCGGGCCGAGGCTGCCGCCCGCGGGCTCGTAGAGCGCCATTTTCCCGCCGTGCCGGACCCGCGCGAGGGAGTCCGGGCCGGCGTACTCGCCCCAGTCCAGGTCGTTGTCGGGCAGGAGCGTGGGGAGCAGGACCCGTACGCCCCGCGCGCGCAGCGCGTCCAGCAGCGCCCGCGTGCCGGGTTCGCTCCCTACGGAGACGTACGCCGCCACCGTGCGCGCGTGCGCCAGCTCGGGCAGCTCCAGGGCGCGCCGCGCCACCGTGCGCCCTGTCGCGGCTACGTCATCCGGCGTCAACCTGTTCCTCACCGCGAGGAGCTCCCGCCGCAACATTCGCTTGTCAGGATCGCTCATGCGTCCGTCGTGTTCCACGGGTCGTCCTCGTACCCTTCTTGATTGTTCAATGCGGTCATAAAGGGTCAACCAGCCGGAGTCACAGAATCCGTACAAAGGCACCGGATAAGGTTGCGGGCATGACTCAGTCGCACCCCAGGATCAGCAAGGCTGTCATTCCCGCGGCGGGCCTCGGCACCCGGTTCCTGCCGGCCACCAAAGCCACTCCCAAGGAGATGCTGCCGGTCGTCGACAAGCCGGCGATCCAGTACGTGGTCGAGGAGGCCGTGTCGGCGGGGCTCGATGACGTGCTCATGGTCACCGGGCGCAACAAGCGGCCCCTCGAGGACCACTTCGACCGCAACTACGAGCTGGAGTCGGCGCTCGAGAAGAAGGGCGACGCCAAACGGCTCGCGAAGGTGCGGGAGTCCAGCGATCTGGCGACCATGCACTATGTCCGCCAGGGCGACCCCAAGGGCCTCGGTCACGCCGTACTGTGCGCCGCCCCGCACGTCGGTCACGAGCCCTTCGCCGTCCTCCTCGGTGACGACCTGATCGACCCGCGCGACCCGCTGCTGCAGCGCATGATCGAGACCCAGGAGCGGCACGGCGGCAGCGTGATCGCCCTGATGGAGGTCGCGCCCGAGCAGATCCACCTCTACGGCTGCGCGGCCGTGGAGGCGACGGCCGACGGCGACGTGGTGAAGGTGACCGGGCTGGTCGAGAAGCCGGACCCGGCGGACGCCCCGTCGAACTACGCGGTCATCGGCCGCTATGTGCTCGACCCGCACATCTTCGGCATTCTCCGCCGGACCGAGCCGGGCCGCGGCGGCGAGATCCAGCTCACCGACGCCCTCCAGCAACTCGCCCAGGACGAGAAGGTCGGCGGCCCGGTTCACGGCGTCGTCTTCAAGGGCCGCCGCTATGACACCGGCGACCGCGGCGACTATCTGCGTGCCATTGTCAGACTCGCGTGCGAACGTGAAGACCTGGGCCCGGACTTCCGGACCTGGCTTCGCAGTTACGTAGCCGAGGAGATGCAGCAATCTTGAGCAGCGCCGCGACCCGCCCCGCCGGCCCGGACCACCTGTGGTCGGTGGACGAGCACCTGGAGGACATCCTCTCCACCGTCCGCCCCCTCGAGCCGATCGAGCTGCAACTGCTCGACGCCCAGGGCTGTGTCCTGGTCGACGACGTCACGGTGCCGGTGTCCCTGCCGCCGTTCGACAACAGCTCCATGGACGGGTACGCGGTGCGGGTCGCGGACGTCGCGGGCGCCAGTGAGGAGTTCCCGGCCGCCCTGGACGTCGTCGGTGACGTCGCGGCGGGCGCGGCCGACCTGGTCCGGGTCGGCCCCGGGCAGGCCGCCCGGATCATGACCGGCGCCCCGCTGCCGCCCGGCGCCGAGGCCGTCGTCCCCGTCGAGTGGACCGACGGCGGGCTCGGCGAGGGACCGGTCAGCGGCATGCGGGCGCGCAGCCTCGCCCCCGAGGGCGCAGAGGGGCAGGTGCGCGTGCACCGCCCCGCCGAGGCACGCGCGCACGTACGCGCGAAGGGCAGCGACGTGAGGGCCGGCGACCGCGCCCTGGAGGCCGGCACGATCCTCGGCCCGCCACAGATCGCGCTGCTCGCCGCGATCGGCCGCGGCACGGTACGCGTGCGCCCGCGCCCGCGCGTGGTCGTCCTGTCCACCGGCAGCGAACTCGTCCAGCCCGGCGAGGAACTGGCCGGCGGCCAGATCTACGACTCCAACAGCTTCGCCCTCACCGCCGCCGCGCGGGACGCCGGCGCGATCGCCTACCGGGTGGGCGCCGTCGCCGACGACGCCGACACCCTCCGCTCGACCATCGAGGACCAGCTGATCCGCGCCGACCTGCTGGTCACCACGGGCGGGGTGAGCGTCGGGGCGTACGACGTCGTCAAGGAGGCGCTGTCGTACGTCGGTGACGAGGACGAGGCGGGCAGCGGCGTGGAGTTCCGCAAGCTCGCCATGCAGCCCGGCAAGCCCCAGGGCTTCGGTTCCATCGGCCCCGACCACACGCCCCTGCTGGCCCTGCCCGGCAACCCCGTCTCGTCGTACGTCTCCTTCGAGCTGTTCGTCCGCCCCGCCATCCGCGCCCTGATGGGCCTCACGGACCTCCACCGGCCCCGCACCCGGGCCGTCCTGAAGGCGGACAAGGCGCTCGGCTCGCCCAAGGGGCGCCGGCAGTTCCTGCGGGGCGCGTACGCCGGCGGCGAGGTGATTCCCGTGGGCGGTTCCGGCTCGCACCTGATCGCGGCGCTGGCGCAGGCCGACGCGCTGATCGTCGTCCCCGAGGACGTGGTCTGCGTCGAGCCCGGCGACGAGGTGGAGGTCGTGCTGCTCGGCTGACCCACGCGCGCGTGGGCGTGCGGCGGGGTCCACGGGGGTCCTGGCCCGGTGCGTGCGCCGGCTTGGCGGTACCGTGGCGCGCACAACAGGCCCGTGCACCGCACTGCGACGGGCCCGGACCGGGAGCGGCACACCATGAGTACGGACGACCGACTGACGCACATCGACGACGCGGGCGCGGCCCGCATGGTCGACGTATCGGGGAAGGACGTGACCGCGCGCACCGCCCGCGCCAGTGGCCGTGTCCTCGTCTCATCCCGCGTGGTCGAGCTGTTGCGCGGCGAGGGGGTGCCCAAGGGGGACGCCCTCGCCACCGCGCGGATCGCGGGCATCATGGGCGCCAAGCGCACCCCGGACCTGATCCCGCTGTGCCACCCGTTGTCGGTGTCCGGTGTGAAACTGGACCTGTCGGTCGCGGACGACGCCGTGGAGATCCAGGCCGTCGTGAAGACGACGGACCGTACGGGCGTCGAGATGGAGGCCCTCACCGCCGTGACGGTCGCCGCGCTCACCGTGATCGACATGGTGAAGGCGGTCGACAAGGGAGCGGTCATCACGGACGTACGGGTGGAGGAGAAGACGGGCGGCAAGTCGGGCGACTGGAGCCGGGCATGACCTACCGCGCTCTGGTGGTCACCGCCTCCAACCGGGCCGCGGCCGGTGTCTACGAGGACAGGGGCGGCCCCCTGGTCGCCGACGGCCTGAAGGGCTTCGGGTTCGACGTGGACGGCCCCCGGGTGGTCCCCGACGGGGATCCGGTGCGGGAGGCCCTGCGCGCGGGTGTGGCGGCCGGGTACGACGCCATCGTCACCACCGGCGGCACCGGGATCTCGCCGACCGACCGCACGCCCGAGGCGACCCGCGCGGTGATCGACTACGAGGTGCCGGGCATCGCGGAGGCCATCCGGGCGTTCGGCCGGGAGAAGGTTCCGACCGCCGCGCTGTCCCGGGGCCTGGCCGGGGTGGCGGGGCGGACCCTGATCGTCAATCTGCCGGGCTCCACGGGCGGGGTGAAGGACGGCCTCGCCGTGCTGGAGCCCCTGCTGGCCCACGCCGTCGACCAGATCCGCGGCGGCGACCACCCCAGATCCAGTGGCGGGGGTGCGAGCTGAACAGCCCTTCCTGGCCCGTCGTGCTGGCGGACGGCGATGTCGTCCTCCGGCCGATAAAGCTGCGCGACCAGCGGGCGTGGCGCGAGGTGAACCGGCGCAACCGGGACTGGCTGCGCCCCTGGGAGGCGACCATTCCGCCGCCCACGCCGAGCGGGCCGATCACGCACCGGCCGACCTACCGCCAGATGGTCCGGCACCTGCGGTCGGAGGCCAACGCGGGCCGGATGCTGCCGTTCGTCATCGAGTACCAGGGGCAGCTCGTCGGGCAGTTGACGGTCGCCGGCATCACCTGGGGGTCGATGTGCTCCGGGCATGTCGGGTACTGGGTGGACGAGGCCGTGGCCGGGCGCGGGGTGATGCCCACGGCCGTCGCGCTCGCGGTGGACCACTGTTTCCGCACCGTCGGGCTGCATCGCATCGAGGTCTGCATTCGCCCCGAGAACCGGCCCAGCCGCCGGGTCGTGGAGAAACTCGGATTCCGCGAGGAGGGGCTCCGGCCGCGGTATCTGCACATCGACGGCGCCTGGCGCGACCATCTGGTGTTCGCGCTCACCGCGGAAGAGGTGCCCGACGGGTTGCTCGCGCGCTGGCGGCGGGCACGCTCTCAGAACACGCCGGGGAATCCCGCCCAGACCTCGGGAAATTGAATATGTGTTCGAAATTGATCGAGTACTGACCGTCTCAGGGCATTGAATTCGCGGCTGCGGCTGTCCCCTGATCGCATCCATCGCAAAAAAAGCTGGAAATATCAGCCAGATCGTGCGACACACCGGCCCAATTGGCGGATGGCCTCACGCAAACCCCTCTACGGTGTGAGACGTGAGCAGCAGCGGCCTCATCTACGCAGTCATTGTCGGGGCCTGGGCCGCCTACTTGGTGCCGATGTGGCTCCGTAGGCAGGACGAGCTGAACGAGGCCCGTCCGACGGAACGCTTCAGTACCGCCATCCGGCTGCTGTCCGGACGGGCGGGTATGGAGCGCCGATACGCCAGGGACCTGCGGGCGCGCTCCGCCCAGGAGGGGGAGCCGGACGCCGGCGACCCGGACGCCGTCACCGACTCGGTGGACGTCCGGGCCTTCGTCATGCCTCCGACCCGCCGTCAGGTGCACGCGGACGCCGGGCCCGAGGCACCCGGGAGAACGGAGCCGGCACGCGAACACGCCGCCGTACCGGCGCACAAGTCCGCACCCGCACCCGCCCAGAAGCACGTGCCGTCCGCGCGGCAGGCGTCCTCGGCCCAGGCGGCCGCGGCGCGCGCCCAGCGCTCGAAGGCCCTCGCACGCCGTCGGCGCACCACCGTGATGCTCTTCTTCGGCTTCACGCTCGGCGCGATCGTCGCCGCCGTCGGGGGGCTCGCCTTCCTGTGGGTGCCCGCCGTACCGGCCGTGCTGCTCAGCGCGTACATCGCGTACCTGCGCTCCCAGGAGCGCCGTCGCTTCGCCTACACGATGGACCGCCGACGGGCCGAGGTCGCGGCGCAGCGGCTGCGGGAGCGGGAGCGCCAGCCGCGTCGGCGTGCGCCGCTCGACGCGGGTGGCGACGCGGACGAACCGGAGGAGGCTCCGGAGACCGGGACGGACACCGGTCTCTCCGCGCTCGCCGCGGACCGGCGCGCCCTGGTCGAGCAGACCGACCACGCCGAGTGGGTGGACCAGCAGCGTGAGCGGCAGCGGCGGCCCGGCGGGGACAGCTGGGAGCCGGTGCCGGTGCCCCTGCCGACGTATGTGACGGCGCCGGTCGCGCCGCGGGCCACGTCCGACGTGGATCTGGGGGCGCCGGACGCCTGGAGTTCGGCGCGTTCCAGCTCGGTCGCGCCGGAGCACGAGGCGGCCCAGGCGCCGCAGGCCGAGGCGGACGAGCAGGTGTCCGCGGCCGAGGACAAGCCGACGGGCGGCCGCAGCGACGCGCGCCGTGCGGCCTCCGCGCGCCGGGCGCGCGAGCGTGGACGTACGCCCCTGTTCGATCAGTACGAGGACGGCGACCGCCCGCGCGCGGCGAACGAGTGACAGCCGCCACACCCCGGGAAGCCGCCCCTGACCAGTCGGGGAACGGATTTCCAAGCACCCCGACGGGGATGCTAGAGTTTCACTCGTTGCAAGGGCCTGTGGCGCAGTCCGGTAGCGCACCTCGTTCGCATCGAGGGGGCCAGGGGTTCAAATCCCCTCAGGTCCACGCAGCATGAAGCCCCAGTCGGCAAAACCGACTGGGGCTTCAGCACGTTCACAGTCGCTTCGCGAAGCAGCGGCTCTCCTCGTGGTGGCGGTAGTAGCCGAACTTGACGCACGGCTCGTAGCCGCTGGAGGTGTACAGGGCGATGGCCTCCGGCTGCTTGGTGCCCGTCTCCAGGACCATGCGGACGCGGCCCGCGGTGCGGGCGTCCTCCTCCAGGGCCGTGAGCATGCGGCGCGCGAGACCCAGCCCGCGCATCTCCGCGATGACGAACATGCGCTTCAGCTCGGCGTCGCCGTCCTCGTTGCCCTCCTCGTTGCGGTCCTGGCTGCGCCAGCCGCCGGTGGCCACGGGGCGGTCGAACTCGTCGTACGCGATCAGATAGACGCCCTGGGGCGGGTCGAAGTCCCCCGCGTCGAGGACGGTGGCGTCGCCGTCGTCGCCGTAGCGCTCGGCGTACTCGGCCTGGACCTCGTCGTTGAGCTTGACGGCGTCGGGATGATCGAAACGTACACGGCGTATATTCATGCTGGGCATCGTACTTCTATGCGGACGGTGATCGTCGGACTGTGCGGACGGACTCCGACCAGTGTGCCGGTATCGTGCCCTGGTGCTGACTGTGACCTCGGTGAACGTGAACGGGCTGCGGGCCGCCGCCAAGAAGGGCTTCGTGGAGTGGCTCGCCCGGACTGACGCGGACGTCCTCTGTCTGCAGGAGGTGCGCGCCGAGCCGCACCAGCTGCCCGAGGAGGTCCGGGAGCCCGACGGCTGGCACGTCGTACACTCCCCGGCCGCCGCCAAGGGGCGCGCGGGCGTCTCCCTGTACACGCGGCGCGAGCCGGACCGCGTCCGGGTCGGCTTCGGCTCGGCCGAGTTCGACGGCAGCGGGCGCTACGTCGAGGCCGACCTGCCCGGCGTCACGGTCGCCTCGCTCTACCTGCCCTCCGGCGAGGTCGGCACCGAGCGGCAGGACGAGAAGACGCGCTTCATGGACGAGTTCCTCGTCCATCTCAAGGAGCTACGCGCGCGTGCCGCCGCCGACGGGCGCGAGGTCGTCGTCTGCGGCGACTGGAACATCGCCCACCAGCAGGCCGACCTCAAGAACTGGCGCGGCAACACCAAGAACTCCGGCTTCCTGCCCGAGGAACGCGAGTGGCTCGGCCGGGTGTTCGCCGCCGAGGAGGGCGGTTACGTCGACGTCGTGCGCGCCCTGCATCCGGACGCCGAGGGGCCGTACACCTGGTGGTCGTACCGGGGGCGGGCCTTCGACAACGACTCGGGGTGGCGCATCGACCACCACGTCGCGACGCCCGGCCTCGCCGGCAAGGCCGTCAAGGGGTTCGTGGAGCGCGCGGCCACGCACGCCGAGCGCTGGTCGGACCACGCCCCCGTGACCGTGGTCTACGACATCTAGTTCCGCTTGCTGATCCGCCGGTCCAGGGCCAGCGACAGTTCCGCCTCCACCACGCTGCGGGCCAGTGGGCGCAGGCGGTGGAGGTCCTCCTCGGGGGCGTGGCGCAGGATCACGTCGGCGAAGAGTTCGGCCAGGGCGTCGGCGTGTTCGCGGACGCGTTTGCCGGCCGCCAGGACCTCGCCGAGCGGGATGCCCTCGCGGACCAGTGCGGAGGAGACGTCCAGCAGACGGCGGCTGATGTGGACGATCTCGTCGCCGTCGGTGCCGAGGTAGCCCAGTTCCATGGCGGCGGCCAGGTTCTCGGGGGTGACCTCGCCCTCGAAGCGGGCGGCGAGTTCCTCGGGGGTGAGGCGGACCGGCTCCTCCTCGGTGGGGGTGCCGACGCCGAGCAGGTCGGCGACGTTGCGGCCCTGGTCGAGGGCTTCCGCGAGTTCCGCGATGCCGTTCAGGGTGTGACCGCGCTCCAGCAGGGCCGCGATGGTGCGCAGGCGTGCCAGGTGGTGGTCGTCGTACCAGGCGATACGGCCCTCGCGGCGGGGCGGCGGGATCAGCTTGCGCTCGCGGTAGAACCGCAGGGTGCGCACGGTGATGCCGGCCAGTCGCGCCAGCTCCTCCATGCGGTACTCGCGCCCGCCGTCCTTGCGTTCTGTGTCCTCTGCCACGCCCGCAGCCTATGTTGTACCGCCGGTAACTTTCCTTCCCTCACCCCCTACCGCTCGGTACGGAGCTGCTCTACAGTCCCATTGCGCCAGTGTTCACTGGCAGAGTCGAAGGCGACGCGTGGAGGCTTCGGGTGGCCGAGCACGAGCATGTACGAGTGGCGGTGATCGGGTCCGGGTTCGGCGGGCTGGGGGCCGCCGTGCGGCTGCGCCGCGAGGGGATCACCGACTTCGTCGTCCTGGAGCGGGCCGACAGCGTCGGCGGCACCTGGCGGGACAACAGCTACCCCGGGTGCGCCTGTGACGTGCCCTCCCACCTCTACTCCTTCTCCTTCGCGCCCAACCCCGACTGGCCACGCACCTTCTCCGGGCAGCGGCACATCCGCGCCTACCTGGAGCACGTCACCGACGTCTTCGGCCTGCGCCCGCACATCCGCTTCGACTCCGAGGTCAAGCTGATGAGCTGGGACGCCGAGAACCTGCGGTGGACCATCGAGACCACGCGAGGGTCGCTGACCGCCGACGTGGTCGTCTCCGCGACCGGGCCGCTGTCCGACCCGAAGATCCCCGAGATCCCGGGCCTGGCGTCCTTCCCGGGCAAGGTGTTCCACTCCGCGCGCTGGGACCACGACCACGACCTGCGCGGCAAGCGCGTCGCCGTCGTCGGTACCGGTGCCTCCGCCATCCAGATCGTGCCCGCGATCCAGCGCGAGGTCGGCCGGCTCACCCTCTTCCAGCGCACCCCGCCGTGGGTGATGCCCCGCGTGGACCGCGCCATCAGCGGGGCCGAGCGCCGACTGCACCGGCTGCTCCCCTTCACGACCCAGGTGCGGCGCGGACTGCTGTGGGGCATCCGGGAGCTGCAGGTCCAGGCGTTCACCAAGCATCCCGACGAACTCGGCCTGGTCGAGCAGCTCGCCAAACGCAACATGGCCCGCGCCGTCAAGGACCCGGCCCTGCGCGCCAAGCTCACCCCCGACTACCGCATCGGCTGCAAGCGGATCCTGCTGTCCAGCACGTACTACCCGGCGCTGGCCAGGCCGAACGTGGACGTCGTCGCCAGCGGGCTGAGCGAGATCCGCGGCTCGACGCTCGTCGCGGCCGACGGCACCGAGGCCGAGGCCGACGTGATCGTCTTCGGTACGGGCTTCCACGTCACGGACATGCCGATCGCCGAGCGGGTGGTCGGCGCGGAGGGCGTCACGCTCGCCGAGTCCTGGAAGAACGGCATGCGGGCGCTGCGCGGCGCCGCCGCGGCCGGGTTCCCGAACTTCATGACGGTCATCGGGCCCAACACCGGCCTCGGGAACTCCTCCATGATCCTCATGATCGAGTCCCAGCTGAACTACATGGCCGACTATCTGCGGCAACTGGACGTCCTCGGCGGCCGTACGGCCCTCGATGCCCGGCCTGCGGCCGTCGAGGACTGGAATCACAAGGTCCAGGAGCGCATGAAACGGACCGTGTGGAACACCGGCGGCTGCACCAGCTGGTACCTCGACGCCGGCGGCCGCAACACCACCGTGTGGCCCGGTACGACGACCGAGTTCCGCAGCGCGACCCGGCGGGTGGACCTGGCGGAGTACGAGGTCCTCCGGAAGACCGACGGCAAGCCGGCCGGTGCGGCCGTGCGGAAGACGGTGGCCGCCGCGCCGCAGAGCGAGGGCGCCGCATGAGCCGGCCCGCCCCCGCCCCCGTCGCCGGCGGACGCTACGCCCCGCCCGCTCCCTCCCGGGAACTCACCGTCGTCTCCGCCGACGGCGCACGGCTGCACGTCGAGGTGCACGGGCCCGAGAACGCGCCCCCCGTCGTCCTCTCCCACGGCTGGACCTGCTCGACCGCCTTCTGGGCGGCGCAGATACGGGACCTGGCGGCCGACCACCGAGTGATCGCGTACGACCAGAGGGGGCACGGGCGCAGTCCCGCGAGCTCCGCGTGCACCACCCACGCGCTGGCGGACGATCTCGAAGCGGTGCTCGCGGAGACGCTCGCGCCCGGTGAGAAGGCGCTGATCGTCGGCCACTCCATGGGTGGCATGACCGTCATGGCCGCGGCCACGCGCCCCCGCTTCCGGGAACACGCCGCCGCCGTCCTGCTGTGCAGCACGGGCAGTTCGCGGCTGGTCGCTCAGGCGCGGGTGGTGCCGATGCGCGCCGGGCGGGTGCGTACGTGGCTCACCGGGCGCATTCTCGGTTCGCGCGCCCCGCTCGGGCCAGTCACGCCGGTCGCGAGGAGCATCCTCAAGTACGCCACCATGGGCGCCGGTTCCGCCCCGCACATGGTGGAGGCGGCCGCGCGGATCGTGCACGCCTGTCCGCGCGCCGTACGCCACGCGTGGGCCGGTGTGCTCGCGGCGCTCGATCTCGACCACGGCGTACGGGAGTTGCACGCGCCCACCGAGGTGGTGCACGGCGCCTCCGACCGGCTCACGCCCCCTGTGCACGCCCGCGCACTGGTCGCCGCGCTGCCGCGGTGCGTCGGTCTCACCGAGCTGACCGGCGTCGGGCACATGTCCCCCATCGAGGCCCCCGACCTGGTGATCGCCAGGATCCGGGAGCTCGTCACCACGTACGTCACGGCGCAGATCAAGGAGGGCGCATGAGCAGGGTCAGCCTCGAAGGGCAGGTCGCGGTCGTCACCGGAGCGGCGCGCGGCGTCGGTGAGCTGCTGGCGCGCAAGCTCTCGGCGCGCGGCGCGAAGGTCGCGCTGGTCGGGCTGGAGGAGGAGGCGCTCAAGGAGGTCTCCGGGCGGCTGCACAGCGACAGCGCGTACTGGTACGCCGACGTCACCGACCACGAGGCGATGAGCCGGGTCGCGCGGGAGGTGAAGGAGCGGTTCGGGAAGGTGGACATCGTGGTCGCCAACGCCGGTGTGGCGGCGGGCGGTCCGTTCATCGACTCCGATCCGCAGGCGTGGCGGCGGGTGATCGAGGTGAACCTGATCGGTTCGGCGGTGACCGCGCGGGCGTTCCTGCCGGTGCTGGTCGAGAGCCGGGGCTATCTGCTGCAGATCGCCTCGCTCGCCGCGATCACCCCCGCGCCGATGATGACGGCGTACTGCGCCTCCAAGTCGGGCGTGGAGGCGTACGCGCACAGTCTGCGCGCCGAGGTCGGCTACCAGGGCGTGCGTGTCGGCGTGGGCTACCTGTCGTGGACCGACACCGACATGGTGCGCGGCGCCGACCAGGACGACGTGATGCGGGAGTTGCGGCAGCGGCTGCCGTGGCCGTCGAACAAGACGTACCCGCTGGGCCCCGCCGTGGACCGGATCGTGGCCGGGATCGAGCGCCGCTCGGCGCACGTGTACGGGCAGTGGTGGCTGCGCGGGATGCAGGGCGTGCGCGGATATCTGCCGGCGCTCATCGGGACTGTCGGGCAGCGCGAGATGCGGCGGTTCGCGCCCCGCTTGCAGGGGATGGGCTCGGGGCTCGTGGGCGCGGGCGGGGCGGCCGACGAGGCGGCGCAGGCTACGCACCGTAACTGATCCACATGCGCTCCGTGGTCCCCCGTGTGAATCTGGTCGAGGCCCCACCGTGGGGCCTCCGATTCACCTCTCACTCACCACAGGAGTGAACCCACATGGGTATGAAGGACCAGACGCAGGGCAAGTCCCAGCAGGCCAAGGGCAAGCTCGACCAGGCTCGTGAGCAGGCCGGACAGCGCGGCAAGCAGCAGCAGCGTGGCCGCCAGGGCCAGCAGCCGCAGGGCGAGCGGGGTCGCCAGCCGCACGAGAACCTGCGCGACGCGGAGGACACGGAGCGCGAGATGGAGGACCGGTTCGACCGGGACTACGACGCGTAACCGCTGCACTCGGCTTTGACCGATCGGCGTGGGGCGCCCTTCCTTGTGGAGGGCGCCCTGCGCCTGTTGTCGGGGTGGATGCGGTGTGTTTTCGATACGTGCCCCTAACTGCCGGCCCTCGGCGGCAGCTTCGGGCGGGTCCGGTTCGGGGCGTCGCTGTAGTCCGGGGGAATGGCGGCCGGAGTGGACTCCAGGAGTTCCAGGGCCAGTTGGATGGCGTCGTCCATCTGGGCGTGGCGGCCCTCGGCCCAGTCCAGGGGGGTGCGCATGATCTCCAGGTCGGGGGCGACGCCGTGGTTCTCCACGGACCAGCCGTAGGCGTCGAACCAGGCCGCGTTCATCGGGACCGTGATGACCGTGCCGTCGCCGAGGCGATGGCGGCCGGTCATGCCGACCACGCCGCCCCAGGTGCGGGTGCCGATCACCGGGCCGAGCTGCAGCAGCTTGAAGGCGGCCGTGATCATGTCGCCGTCCGAGGAGGTCGCCTCGTCCGCCAGCGCCACCACCGGGCCTCTCGGCGCGTTCGAGGTGTACGACACCGGTTGCGCGTCCCTCGTCAGGTCCCAGCCCAGGATCGTCCGGGTCAGCTTCTCGATGACGAGTTCGCTGATGTGCCCGCCCGCGTTGCCGCGCACGTCCACGATCAGCGCGGGCCGGGACACCTCCATGCGCAGGTCGCGGTTGAACTGGGCCCAGCCGGAGCCGCCCATGTCGGGGATGTGCAGATAGCCGCACTTGCCGCCGCTCAGCTCCCGTACCACCTCGCGGCGTTTGGCGACCCAGTGCTGGTAGCGCAGCGGCCGGTCGTCGACGAGCGGGACGACTGCGATCCGCCGGGGCCGGTCCGTCGCGCCCTCCGCCGGGGTGAACGTCAGCTCCACGGTCGTACCCCCGGAGCCGGCGAGGAGCGGATACGGCCCGGCCACCGGGTCCACCGGGCGGCCGTCGACGTGGGTCAGCACGGCGCCCTCGCGGATGCCCGTGCCGGCCAGCGGTGAGCGGGCCCGGGAGTCGGAGGAGTCGCCGGGCAGGATGCGCCGGACGGCCCAGCCGCCGTCGCGGCGGACGAAGTCGGCGCCGAGGAGGCCCTGTGCGCGCTGGTAGTGCGGCGGACCCTCGTTGCGGCGCGCGGCGGTGACGTACGCGTGCGAGGTGCCCAGTTCGCCGAGGACCTCCCGCAGGAGATCCGCGAACTCGTCGGGGGAGGCGACCCGTTCCACCAGCGGGCGGTACTGGTCGAGCACCGCGTTCCAGTCGATGCCGCACATGCCCGGGTCCCAGAAGTAGCCGCGGATGAGGCGCCCCGCCTCCTCGTAGGCCTGGCGCCACTCGGCGGGCGGGTCGACCTCGTGCAGGATGCGACGCAGATCGATCCACACGGTCGTGTCGCCGTCGCCCATCTCCGTGGAGGGCACCGCCCGCAGCTCGCCCTCGTCCACGACGACCAGCCGGGTGCCGTCACCGCTCACCGCGAACCAGTCCAGATGGTCGACCAGTTCGGACTTCTTCGCCTTGGTGATGTTGAAGTACTCCAGAGTGGGACGACCGCTGATGTCGGCCGGGTTGACGAAGGTCTCGCCGAGCGCGCCGGAGATCGGCCAGCGCAGCCAGACCAGCCCGCCGCCCGCGACGGGGGACAGCGCGGAGTACTTGGAGGCGATCACCGGGAACGGCGTGACCCGGCTCGCCAGGCCCTCCACCTCCACGGTGACCGTGCCCGCCTCGCCCGTCTCCTCCTCCTCGACGGGGTCGAGCCCGCCGGCGGCCGGGCGGCCCTCGGGGTTCAGGGCGAAGGGGGAGGGGGTCGCCGAGTTCAGCGGGACGAGGTACGGGCGGCAGCCGAGCGGGAAGGAGAGGTCGCCGGTGTGGACGTCGTACACCGGGTCGAAGCCGCGCCAGGAGAGGAAGGCGAGGTAGCGGCCGTCGCGGGTGAAGACGGGGTTCTCGTCCTCGAAGCGGCCGTTGGTGACGTCCACGATCAGCCGGTCCTTGATGCGGGCCAGCTTGATCTGGCGCAAGGAGCGGCCGATGCCCGGGTGGGACCAGGTGAGCCAGGAGCCGTCGGGGGAGAAGGCGAGGTCGCGGACGGGGCCGTTGATGGAGCGGATCAGCTCGGTGACCCGGCCGGCAGCCGTACCTTCCTCGACTCCCTGAGCGGCAGCCTCCGTGACCTCCCCGCCTTCCCCCTCGCCCGTGTCGATCAGCAACAGCCGCCCGTCATGTGAGGCGACCGCCAGCCGCTCGCCCTCCGGGTCGGAGACCATCTCCAGGACCCGCCCCAGGACGCCGGACGCCGGCCGGCGCGGTGCGCGGTCGCCGGTCGCGCGGGGCAGCTGGGCGATCTCGACGGCGTCCTCGCCCTCCGCGTCGGTGACGTACGCGACCTGCCCGGTCGTGCCCAGCATCTCCGGCAGCCGTACCCGGACGCCGGGCGTGTCGGCGATCGTACGGGCCGGGCCGTCGCGGTGGGTGAGCCAGTACAGGCTGCCGCGTACGACGACGGCGCTGGCCCGGCCCGTCTCGTCCACGGAGATGCCGTCGACGTTCTGCGCGGCCGGCACCTGGTAGCGGCGGCGCCCGGTGGCCGGTCCGGCGAGCCGGATGTCGAGCTTGTGCGGCACGGCGTCCGGGGAGAGGTCGTCCACGAGCCACAGGTCGCCCGCGCACTGGTAGACGACCCGGGTGCCGTCGCTGGAGGCGTGCCGGGCGTAGAAGGCGTCGTGGTCGGTGTGCCGGCGCAGGTCGGCGCCGTCGTACGCGCAGGAGTAGAGGTTGCCGACGCCCTCGTGGTCGGAGAGGAAGGCGACGCGCCCGGCGACGAACATGGGGGAGGCCAGATGACCGCCGATGTCCGGCACGAGCTGCTGTCCGTGCAGCCAGAGGCGGCCCATGGCGCCGCCGCGGTAGCGCTTCCAGGAGGCCGGTTCGTGCGGCGGGGTGCCGGTGAGCAGGAGGGTCTTGTGCCCGCCGTCGACGTCGGCGACCTGGATGTCGGTGACCGGGCCCCAGGGCAGGCGGGCGCCGGGGTCGCCGTCGGTGGGGACCTTGTAGGCCCAGGTGAAGTAGGAGAAGGGCTGCCCGTGCGAGGCCACGGCCAGGATGTGCCCGTCCGGGTCCCAGCCGCAGACCTGCGTGTCGGAGCTGCCCCAGTACGTCAGCTGCCGTGTGGGACCGCCGTCCACGCCGACGAGGTGGATCTCGGGGTCGAGGCTGCGCCAGCTCGTGTACGCGATGTGGCGGCCGTCGGGCGAGAAGCGTGGGTGGCCGGTCTTGGTGCGGTCCGCCGTGAGGCGCCAGGCGCGGCCCGGGGCGTCGAGGGGGGCCAGCCAGAGGTCGTCCTCGGCGACGAAGCACAGCAGGTCGCCGCTGAGATGGGGAAGGCGCAGATAGCTCACCTCCCTATGCTTTTCCGGGCAAACGGCACCAGCAACTTGGGTACACGTGAGCGACGCCCGCTTATGGGAAACCGACAACCGTGACCCAACCCACGTACGAAACGGTTTCGTTTCGCATGCACTCAGGGTATCTTCATGGTGTACGAAGCAGGAGGCTGTCGGAGCGGGAAGGTGATGGCATGACCGAGACCGCGTCAAGGGGCGCGGCGTCAGCCGCTCCAGTGGAGCCGGTGCTCGCACCGGGGCGTCGCAGTCGGATCACGCCTGAGCGCGAGGCCGAGTTGTACGAGGCCGTGCTCGATCTGCTCCGGGAAGTCGGCTACGACGCCCTCACCATGGACGCCGTGGCCGCGCGCACCAAGTCCAGCAAGGCGACGCTCTACCGCCAGTGGGGCGGCAAGGCCGAGCTGGTCGCGAAGGCGGTGCGGCACAACAAGCCGGGCGGCCTCGGCCTCGGCGAGATCGACACCGGGTCGCTCAAGGGCGACCTGCACGCACTCACCCTGCGCTCGGACGACTGCGAGATGGAGCAGAACTCCGCCCTGATGCGGGGTCTGGCCATGGCGGTGCACAGCAACCCGGACCTCCTGCGGGCGTTCCGGGACCATCTGATCGAGCCGGAGATGGCGTTGTTCCGCCGCGTGGTGCAGCGGGCCGTCGACCGGGGTGAGGTCCAGGCGGACAACCCGGCGATCGAGTTCATGATGCACATGATGCTCGGAGGGTTCGCCGCCCGCACCATGATCGACGAACTGCCGCCGACGCAGGCCTTCCTCATGTCGTACATCGACGCCGTGGTCCTCCCCGCCCTCGGCGTTCCCACCGACTGACCTCTCTCCCCAGCAAGCCCACCATCTGACGTCACCGCTCACGTCGTCGGGCTGACCACCCCTGCCCTGATCAACCCCACGACCTGACCGGGAGTACGCCTCCGTGGCCACATTCCTGTACAAACTGGGCCGTCTCGCCTTCCGGCGACGGCACTTCATCGCCCTCATATGGGTGGCGCTGCTGACCCTCGCCGGGGTCGGCGCCGCCTCCGCGCCCGCCGCCGGCAGCACCTCCTTCTCGATCCCCGGCACCGAGGCGCAGAAGGCCTTCGACCTGCTGGAACAGCGCTTCCCCGGGATGAGCGCCGACGGCGCCACCGCGCGCGTGGTCTTCAAGGCGCCGGCCGGCGAGAAGATGACCGACAAGGACAACAAGTCGGCCGTCGAGAAGACCGTCAAGGAGCTGAAGAGCGGCTCCGAGGTCGTCTCCGTCGCCGACCCCTACGCCGGGCACGCCGTCAGCAAGAACGGCTCGATCGCCTACGCCTCGGTGAAGTACAAGGTCTCCGGCATGGCGCTGAAGGACTCCTCCAAGGACGCCCTGAAGGAGGCCGCACAGCACGCACGTGACACCGGGCTGACCGTCGAGATCGGCGGTGACGCGCTGACCACGACCCCGGAGACCGGGTCCAGCGAGATCATCGGCATCGTGATCGCCGCCGTCGTCCTCGTCATCACCTTCGGCTCGCTGCTCGCGGCCGGATTCCCGCTGCTCACCGCGCTCATCGGCGTCGGCATCGGCGTCTCCACGATCAGCGCGCTCGCCAGCACCCTGGACCTGGGCTCCACGACCTCGACCCTGGCGTCGATGATCGGCCTGGCCGTCGGCATCGACTACGCCCTCTTCATCGTCTCCCGCTACCGCGCCGAACTGGCCGAGGGCCGCGAGCGCGAGGAGGCGGCCGGACGCGCCGTCGGCACGGCGGGCTCGGCGGTGGTCTTCGCGGGCCTGACCGTCGTCATCGCCCTGGTCGGTCTGTCGGTCGTCAACATCCCGATGCTGACCAAGATGGGCGTCGCGGCGGCGGGCACGGTCGCCATCGCCGTCCTGATCGCGCTGACGTTGATCCCGGCGCTGCTCGGCTACGCGGGCCGCAGGGTCAAGCCGGCCGGTGAGAAGAGCAAGCTGCTCGGCGGCGGCCGCAAGCCCAAGAACCCCGGAAAGCCCAACATGGGCACCCGCTGGGCGAGCTTCGTCGTACGGCGCCCGGTGGCGGTCCTGCTGCTCGGCGTGATCGGCCTCGGCGCGGCGGCGGTCCCGGCCGCCTCCCTCCAGCTCGGCCTCCCGGACGACGGCGCCCAGCCGACCTCCACCACCCAGCGCCGCGCCTACGACCTGCTCTCCGAGGGCTTCGGACCGGGCTTCAACGGCCCGCTGATGATCGTCGTCGACGCCAAGGGCAGCCACGACCCGAAGGCGGCCTTCACCAAGGTCGGCGACGAGATCAAGGGCCTGAAGGACGTCGTCACGGTCACCCCGGCCGTGGCCAACAAGGCCGGTGACACCGCGACCATCACGGTCGTACCGGACTCCAAGCCCTCCGCCAAGACCACCGAGGACCTGGTCCACGCCATCCGCGACAAGGGCGCGGACATCGGGCAGCGGACCGACTCCAAGGTCCTGGTCACCGGCTCCACCGCGATGAACATCGACTTCTCGCAGAAGCTGAACGACGCGCTGCTGCCGTACCTGGCCCTGGTCGTGGGCCTGGCCTTCCTCCTCCTGATCGTGGTCTTCCGCTCGATCCTCGTCCCGCTGAAGGCGGCCCTCGGCTTCCTGCTCAGCGTGACGGCGGCCCTGGGCGCCGTGGTCGCGGTCTTCCAGTGGGGCTGGCTGTCCGGCCTGTTCAACGTCGAGGAGACCGGCCCCATCATGTCGATGATGCCGATCTTCATGGTGGGCGTCGTCTTCGGCCTCGCGATGGACTACGAGGTCTTCCTCGTGACCCGGATGCGGGAGGCGTACGTCCACGGCGAGAAGCCGACCCAGGCCGTGGTGACCGGCTTCCGCTACGGGGCGCGGGTCGTGACCGCCGCGGCCGTCATCATGATGGCCGTCTTCTCCGGCTTCATCGGCTCCAGCGAGTCCATGATCAAGATGATCGGCTTCGGCCTCGCGATCGCCGTCTTCTTCGACGCGTTCATCGTCCGCATGGCGATCGTCCCGGCGGTGCTCGCCCTGCTCGGCAAGCGGGCCTGGTGGCTGCCCAGGTGGCTCGACCGCGCGCTGCCGAACGTCGACGTCGAGGGCGAGGGCCTGCGCACCCACTCCTCGGCGGACGGCAAGGACGCCGACCCGGACGAGGAGAAGGAGCTGGTACGCGCGTGACGTACCGCTTCTAGTCCAGAAGGACGACGAAGGCCGGCCGGTGAGGGATCCGTGGGGACGGGGCACCCTCACCGGCTTCTTTCCGTGCCCGTGAAAACCCCGTGAGCGTGGCCGGAGCGATGCCGTAGCGTGCCCGGCATGACGACGACCGCCACTGACACCGGAGAGTCCGGGGCCCAGCCCAGGTTCGCCGAAGCGATGCGTGTGCTCGGGCTGGACGACGTCCTCACGCGGACCCGGCGGTTCCCGGAGGCCACCCGGACCGCGGCCGAGGCCGCCGCCGCGATCGGGTGCGAGCTGAGCCAGATCTGCAAGTCGCTGGTCTTCGCCGCCGACGGGGTGCCGGTGCTCGTCCTGATGGACGGCGCCTCGCGCGTGGACGTGGAGCGGGTGCGCGAGGAACTGGGCGCGGGCAAGGTCACCCGGGCCGACGCCGGGGTCGTACGCGAGACCACCGGGTACGCCATCGGCGGGGTCCCGCCCTTCGGGCACCGCACGCGTACGCGTGTCCTCGCCGACCGCTCGCTGCTCGCCCACGACGTGGTGTGGGCGGCGGCCGGAACGCCGTACACCGTCTTCCCGATCGAGCCGAAGGCGCTCGTGGCCCATGCCGGTGCCGCCGTGGTGGACGTGCGCGAACAGCCCGCGTGACCCCGCTCGGGTACATCGCCTGGCTCATGGCCGTCCAGGGCGTTGTCATCCCGGGCTACATGTACGCACGCGCGCGTGCCAACACGGTACGCGCATCTACCGTCTGGCTGACGTCAGTTGGCGGCGAGGGTCTCAGTGATCCGAGTCAGGGTGGCCGGGGTGGTGGTGGACAGGTTGGTGAACAGGTTGGCCGTGACCGAACCTCCTGCGGAAACGGTCCACAGGTCGGGTACGCCGTCGCTGTTGGCGTCGGCTGCCTGCAGGGTCAGTGCGGCGCCGGTGTTCCACCCGGTGGCGACCGGATAGGCGGTGTAGGTGAGGTTGCCGGTGTTGGGGTCGGCGGCCAGGTTCTTCCACAGGTCGAGTTCGCCGGTGGACTTCTTCCACAGGAACATCGCGGTGCTGCTTCCGCCGCCCGTGGTGGGCAGCTGCATGGTGGCGACAGTCCAGTTGTTCCAGTCCGCGGTGCCGTCGGGTGTGCTGACGTTGAGCGCGACGGGGAACTGGTAGGAGCCGGCGATGGAGCTGCTCGGGTAGAGGTTCAGGGCGTAGCCGTTGGCGCTGTCACCGGAGATGCCGATGAGGTCGGGGAACCCGGTGTTGCCGCCAGAGGTGTTTCCGGCGTTGGAGAGCTGGACGGGGTTGTCACCGTTGATGTCCTGGAACGCACCTGCCGGGACGTTGACGGTGGTCCCACTGACCGGGTTGAGCGGCGAGCCGTCTCCGGTGCCCTTGGTGATCACGCCGCCGCCCGCGTCGTTGCCGCCGGGGTAGTAGACCAGCACGTCCTGTTCGGTGCCGCCGGTGAAGCGTCCCGTGAGGACCGCCGCGCCGTCGAAGTCCGAAGGCGAGCCGTTGAGGCCGCTGCCGTTGACGCCGATGTCCGTCGGCGAGGTGCTGACGTGCCCGTCACCTGTGCCGGATGCCAGCCACAGCCCCGACGGGAGCCCGTTCTGGGCGCCGACGGTGACCAGGTCGGGCACGTTGTCGCCGGTCAGGTCGCCGTCTGCCTGATTGGTCGACGGCGCTGCCGAGTTGAAGGTGATGGTCGCCGTACCGCCGAAGTTGCCTCCCACGGACAGGCTGGTGACCGACAGGGTGTTGGTGCGGCTGGTCGGGGTGACCGTGACGGTGGCGTTGCCGGACGCGTCAGCAGTCACATGGGCGGGGGCACCCCCGTTGAGCTGGTATTGGTAGCCGCTCGGTACGGTCCCGCCACCGGGCGCGGTGACGGCGATGCTCAACGGCTGTCCGACGGTGGACGCCCCCGGTTGGGCGATCACGGGCGTACCGGGGCGCGTCGGGTCGAACGAGAAGTGGCAGATGGTCGACCAGTCGCCGGTGCGGTGGAAGTCGGTGGCCCGGACTTTCCAGTCGAACTCGGTGATGGAACCTCCTGCCGCCGACGCCAGGGTGGCCTTCGGGATGACGTAGACGGCGGTGTCGCCGGATTGCATGGTCAGCTTCGCCGGGTCCGATTCGGCGATCGCGTCGCCGGATTCGCTGCCGTGCGGCGACAGACGGAAATCGGCGCCCAGGGTGCCGCCGTCGGGGTCCGAGACCTTCGCGTACAGGGTGACGCCGCCGTCGCCCACGAGGGTGTCGCCTTGGCATGAGGTGGCCGGGGAGGTGCTCAAGTCGGTCGGAGCCGCTGGCGGATTGTCCTGCGTCGCGGCGAACGCCGCGGTCGGCTGGACGATCCCCGCCGCCGCTATCAGCAAGCCGAGCGCTGCCGTTGCTGTGACGGCACGTCCGGGGCGGGGTCTGTTCGAGGAGGACGAGTCCACGAGGTCGTCGCCTTTCCGAGGGGGCCGGATGGCCCCGAGTGGAGTCAAGTTACGGTATGGATCAAGGAGGTTCGCAGGGGCCCCGGCGGACTCCGCCCTGGTCATGTCGGCAGCCCGCGGCCGGTCTGCCGGTGGTGGGGGACCGGGTTGATGATGCACGCCGGGTAGACGGGTGGTAGCCCGGTAGGGGGGACCACTGGGCAGCCACCGGACGACAGGGAGCCGTCAATGACCGACAAGCCGACCGTCAGTGTTCTGGGCACCGGCATCATGGGGGCCGCGATGGCCCGGAACCTGTGCCGCGCCGGGCTGGACGTCCGCGCGTGGAACCGTACGCGCGAGAAGGCCGAGCCGCTCGCCGCCGACGGCGCACGGATCGCCGGCACACCCGCCGAGGCCGTCGAGGGCGCCGACGTCGTCCTGACGATGCTGTACGACGGCAACACCGTCCTGGACGTCATGCGCGAGGCCGCGCCGGCACTGCGGCCCGGCACGGTGTGGGCGCAGTGCACCACCGCCGGGATCGAGCTGGTCACCGGCCTGGCCGCCTTCGCCGGCGAGCACGGACTGGTCTTCTACGACGCACCCGTCCTGGGTACCAAGGAGCCCGCCGAGGCGGGGCAGCTGACCGTGCTGGCCGCCGGTCCGGAGGAGGGGCGGCGGACGGTCGCGCCCGTCTTCGACGCGGTCGGCGCGAAGACCGTGTGGACCGGGTCCGACGGCGGCGCGGGCAGCGCCAGCCGGCTGAAGCTGGTCGCCAACAGCTGGGTGCTCGCGGCCACCGCGGCGGCCGGTGAGGTCCTCGCCCTCTCCCGGGCCCTCGACGTGGATCCGCAGGGCTTCTTCGACCTCATCGAGGGCGGTCCGCTCGACATGGGATACCTGCGGGCCAAGTCCGCGCTGGTGCTCGACGGCAGGCTGACCCCGCCGTCGTTCGCGGTGGCCACCGCGGAGAAGGACGCCCGGCTCATCGTCCAGGCCGGTGAGCGGGGCGGGGTACGGCTCGACGTCGCCGCCGCGGCCGCGGAACGGTTCGCCCGCGCCGCCGCCCAGGGCCACGCGGACGAGGACATGGCCGCCGCGTACTTCGCCAGCTTCGAGGAGAAGGGCGAGTAGGGCGGGCGGTCGCCTCAGGTGTCGACATGACGGCCGCCGTGCCGGGGCGCACCCTGGAAGCAGCGGTTTTCGGAGGTGGTCGTCATGATGCACGCCGCTGTCGGATGGCATGTCGAGTTGGAGTTCCTGGAGGACGATGAGCACACGCGCGCGGTGGCTCTGCTGCGCTTGGCCGACGGCTCGGAAGTACGGGCGCACGGGCACGCCACCCGGCACCACGTCGACGCCAACCAGCCCCGGGTCGGCGAGGAGATAGCCGGCGCACGCGCCCTCAACGAACTGGCCATGGAACTGCTGTCCAAGGCCCACACGGAGATCGACGCGGAGTCCGGGCGGACCTCGCATCCGATCAACGTGTGACACCGGGCGCGCGGCGCGAGCTTCGGGCGTGAAGGCGTGGGTGTGCGCCTATGCGAGCGCCGTGCGCAGCGCCCGTACCAGTGCCTGTGCCCTCGGGTCCGCCGTCACGCTCTTCCTGAAGCCGTTGGTGACGTAGCCGAAGGAGACGCCGGTCTCCGGGTCGGCGAAGGCGAGGGCGCCGCCGCGGCCCGGGTGGCCGAAGGAACCGGGGGAGAGGAGCGGGGACGCGCTGCCGTGGAGCATGTAGCCGAGGCCGAACCGGGTGCCGACCACCAGGACCCGGTCCGGTCCGGCCGACTGCTCGGCGCGGGCCAGCTCCGTCGTCTGCGGGGTGAACAGACGCGTCCCGCCGTCCACGTCGCCGATGAGCGACGCGTAGAAGCGGGCCAGCCCGTCGGCGGTGGCGATGCCGTTGGAGGCGGGCAGGGCGGCCGCGCGGTAGGCGGGGTCGTTCTCGTCGGGCAGCGGGGTGATCGCGGCGAACGCGCGCCGGGTCAGGGAGTCCGGATCGGCGTATGCCTCGGCCACCGCGCGCTTGGGGCGTGTCCTGAGCGCGCCGACGGCCTCGGGCGGCTCGACCGGTCCGACGCGGCCCACGCGCGCGTGCTCCGACTCCGGCAGGCCGAGCCAGAGATCCGCGCCGACGGGTGCGGCGATCTCGTCCGCGATCCACGCGCCGACCGGGCGGCCGGTGATCCGCCGGATCAGTTCGCCGGTGAGCCAGCTGTAGGTCTGGGCGTGGTAGCCGTGGTCCGTGCCCGGCTCCCACACCGGCGCCTGCGCGGCGACCGCCGCGGCGCCCAGGTCGGGGTCGGCGGCCTCGGCGGGGGTCAGCGGGCGGTCCAGCACGGGTGTGCCCGCACGGTGGGCGAGCAGGTGCCGGACGAGGGTGTGCTCCTTGCCCGCCGCCTTGTACTCGGGCCAGTACGTGCCGACCGGGGCGTCCAGGTCCAGCTCGCCGCGCTGGTGCAGGAGCAGCAGCGCGGCGGCGGCGACGCCCTTGGTGGCGGAGCGCACGATCTGCGCGGTCCCGCGTTCCCAGGGGGTCTCGTCGGCCGTGCCGAGCGCGTCATCGACGTTCTTCGCGCCGGCCCACAGGTCGACGACCCTGTGCCCGTCGCGGTACACGGCGACCGCCGCTCCGCGTTCCCCGAGCAGTGCGAAGTTCGCGGCGAACGCCTCCCTGACCGGCTCGAAGCCCTCGGCCACAGTGCCGTTCACGTCCACGCCCACGTCCGCCGTCCTTTCCCGCACTGTCCATCGCCTGCGACAGTGCGTGCAACGCCGACTGTGCGCCTGCGATTCCTCGGTGGGATCAGCCCAGCAGAATCGTTACGTCGATGTTGCCGCGCGTGGCGTTGGAGTACGGGCAGACCTCGTGGGCCGCGTCCACCAGCTTGGTCGCCAGGTCGGCGTCCAGGACCGGCAGGGAGACGCTGAGGGCGACCGCGAGGCCGTAGCCGCGCTGCTTGTTCGGGCCGATGCCGACCTTCGCGGCCACCGTGGAGCCGGTCAGGTCGTAGCCCGCGCGGTTGCCGACCAGGATCAGCGCGTTGTGGAAGCAGGAGCTGTAACCGGCCGCGAACAACTGCTCCGGGTTGGTGCCGTTGCCGTCGCCGCCCAGCTGCGGGGGCATCGCGACCTTCAGCGCGAGCTGGCCGTCCTGGCTGGTGACATAGCCGTCCCGGCCGCCGTGGGCGGTGGCCTCGGCGACGTACATGATCTTCGTCGGACGGGTGTCGACGGCGGAGTCCTCGGTCATGGCCGGCCTTCCACAGAACAAGTGGCGCACAAATACATCGTGCACAAGGTACCGGCCGGTAGGTCAGCGAATGCGGTCAGGGTGTGCAACCGCGGGTAACGCGAGTTCAGGACGCCCGGTGCCGGTCGGCCGCCGTGTCCGCGCGCTCGGTGAGCTTCCACAACTCGGTGCGCAACCGCGCCACCTCGTCGGCGCTGAGCCCCGTCGTGGTGAGCAGCGCGCCGGGTACGCGTGTCGCGCGCTCCCTGAGTTCCTCCGCGCGCCCGGTGCATGCGACGAGCACCGAGCGCTCGTCGCCCGCCGCGCGCTCCCTGCGCACCAGACCCGCCGCCTCCAGCCGCTTCAGCAACGGCGAGACGGTCCCGTAGTCCAGGCGCAGGGCGCGCGCCAGTTCCTTCACGCTGGTCTCGCCGTGCTCCCAGAGGACCAGCAGCACGAGGTACTGGGGGTAGGTGAGCCCGAGGTCATCCAGAAGTGGACGATACGCGGCCGTCACGGCGCGCTGTGCGGCGTACAGCGCGAAGCACAGCTGGTCGTCCAGCAGCGGTGACCCGGCGGACCCTTCGTCGTCACGGTCGTCTTGAGGCGTCACACGCCCCATTCTCACGGACGCCCTCACCACCGGGAGCGCACACCCCAAGCACGCACGTCCACCGCGAGCGCCCCGGCACGCCCCGCGCCCCGCGCAAACGCCCCCCCAACCCTCAGGCCCGCCCCGGCGCGCTCGTCCCCGACCCCGCCTCCGCCCGCGGATCGAACCCGAACGGCAGCTCCAGTCGGTGTGCCCGCATCAGTTTCTCGTCGGAGAGGAGGCCTGCGGTCGGGCCGTCGGCCGCGATGACGCCGTCGCTGAGGATCAGGGAGCGGGGGCACAGCTCCAGGGCGTAGGGGAGGTCGTGGGTGACCATGAGGACCGTGACGTCCAGGGAGCGCAGGATGTCGGCGAGTTCGCGGCGGGAGGCCGGGTCGAGGTTGGAGGAGGGCTCGTCCAGGACGAGGATCTCCGGTTCCATCGCGAGCACGGTGGCCACCGCGACCCGGCGGCGCTGGCCGAAGGACAGATGGTGCGGCGGCCGGTCGGCGAAGTCCCGCATGCCGACGCGCTCCAGGGCGTGCCGTACCCGTTCCTCCAGGGCCGCGCCCTTGAGGCCGGCGGCGGCCGGGCCGAAGGCCACGTCCTCGCGCACGGTCGGCATGAAGAGCTGGTCGTCCGGGTCCTGGAAGACGATGCCGACCTTCTGCCGTACGGCGGCCATGTGCTGCTTGCCGATCGGCAGTCCGGCCACGGTGACCGTGCCCGTGCCGCCGCTCAGGATGCCGTTGAGGTGCAGTACCAGGGTGGTCTTGCCGGCGCCGTTCGGGCCGAGCAGCGCGACCTGTTCACCGTGCGCGATGCTGAAGTCGACGCCGAACAGGGCCTGGTGGCCGTCGGGGTAGGCGAAGGCCAGTCCGGCCACTTCCAACGAGGGTGTCACAGGATCCATCCCAACAGGCAGACGACGAGGGCGGAGCAGGGGAGCGTGAGGGCGTACCGCCACTGCGCGCCGGACGCGGTGACCTCGTCGATGACGGGCATCGCCCCCGCGTACCCGCGGCTCACCATGGCCAGGTGCACGCGCTCCCCGCGCTCGTAGGAGCGGATGAACAGCGCGCCGGCGGACTTGGCGAGCACGCCCCAGTGGCGCACGCCCCTCGCCTCGAAGCCGCGCGACTCACGCGCGATCCGCATCCGGCGCATCTCGTCCGTGATGACGTCCCCGTAGCGGATCATGAAGGACGCGATCTGGACCAGCAGCGGCGGGAGCTTCAACCGCTGCAGGCCCAGCAGCAGTTCGCGCAGCTCGGTGCCGGCGGCCAGCAGCACGGAGGCGGCGACGCCGAGCGTGCCCTTGGCGAGCACGTTCCAGGCGCCCCAGAGCCCGCTCACGCTGAGCGAGAGGCCCAGCACATGCACGCGTTCGCCCTCCGCCACGAACGGCATGAGCACAGCGAACGCCACGAACGGCACCTCGAGCAGGAGCCGTTCGAGCAGGAAACCGGCGGGCACGCGCGCGAGGTGCGCGACGTACGCGAGCAGGACGGCGTACAGCGCGAACGCCCACATCGCCGTGCACGGGGTGGACACCACGACCAGCACGAACAGGAAGGCGGCAGTGAGCTTGGTGTGCGGCGGCAGGGCGTGCACGGGGGAGTGCGCGTGCCGGTAGAGCCGGTGGGTGTGTCCCGCGCCCACGTCACAGACCCGTGTTCACAGGCGAGACCTCGGTGTCGCGGCGCCGGCGCACCACCCGGAACACCGCGCTGCCCGCCACGACCGTGACCCCGACGCCGATCACGCCCGCGAGGCCACCGGAGAGCCGGGCGTCGGAGACGTCCTTGACGCCGTACTCGGCGAGCGGGGAGCCGGCCGTCGCGTGCTTCTCGGTCTTCCTGTCGATCCCCTGGTCGTGCGCGACCTTCTCCAGGCCGTCAGGGTTCGCGGAGGCGTAGAAGCTGACGAAGCCCGCGAGGACGAGGGAGGTGACCAGGCCCGTCACCCACAGCGCGCGGCGGGAGGTGCGCGCCGTCACGGGCGCCGTGAGGGCCGTGGGAGCGGGGGGAGCGTCCACGAGCGCGCCGTTCACACGCAGCTTGAGCCGCTGCCGCAGGCCGCGCGCGCCGTGCACCAGGTCGGGGCGTACGGCGATGACGGCGCTCACCGTGAGCGCGGTGATGACCGCCTCGCCGATGCCGATCAGGACGTGGACGCCGATCATCGCGGTCGCCACCTTGCCGAGGGAGACGTCCGTGGTGCCGCCCACGGCGTAGATCAGTGTGAAGGCGACGGAGGCGGCCGGCACGGAGACCAGCGCGGCGACGAAGGACGCGATGGTCACCGAGCGCCGTTTGCGGGGCAGGACGGTGAGCAGGGCGCGGAAGACGGCGTACGACACGACCGTGGTGACCAGCGCCATGTCGGTGATGTTCACGCCGAGCGCGGTGAGCCCGCCGTCCGCGAACAGCACGCCCTGCATGAGCAGGACGACCGACACGCACAGCACGCCCGTGTACGGGCCGACGAGGATCGCGGCGAGCGCTCCGCCCAGCAGATGACCGCTGGTTCCGGCCGCCACGGGGAAGTTGAGCATCTGGACGGCGAAGATGAACGCCGCCACCAGACCGGCCAGCGGAGCCGCCTTCTCCTCGAGTTCGCTGCGGGCACCGCGCAGGCTCACCGCGAGGGCGCCGGCGGCGACCACTCCGGTGACCGCGGAGGTCGGGGCGTCGATGAATCCGTCAGGTACATGCACGGTTCGATTTTAACGGCTTGTTGCGAAAGCTTTGCAAGAACGAAGCTATCGCGGGCTGTCTGTAGCCCCAGGAAGCGCAAACCGGAAAATATGGCACATTGGAGAGGAGGCGGACGAACGGCTTCCGCTCATGGTGACTCAGCGTGAGAGGGCGGTCCGATGTCTGTGGTCGAACAGTACGCCCGCGCCCACATCGTCACGGACGAGGAGGACCCTGGGGCCGTACCCGTGGTGCTGCGGTACGACCCCGACAGTGATCCACGATCGGTGCGGGTCGATCTGCCCGGCACCCACGAGTGGACCTTCTCGCGCGCGTTGCTGGAACGAGGACTGCGGGCACCGGCCGAGAGCGGCGACGTACGGGTGTGGCCGTGCGGGCGCGTGCAGGCCGTCGTGGAGTTCCACTCCGACAACGGTGTCGAGGTGGTGCAGTTCGAGTCGAAGGCACTGCTCAGGTTCCTGCGCCGCACCTACACCGCGGAACCCGTACGGAGCTGATCAGCCGCCCATCTTCAGCAGGGCCGCCACGATCGGTCCGGCCGTGTCGCCGCCGTGGCCGCCCGCCTGGACCACGCCCGCGGCGGCGAGGTCGCCCCGGTAGGCGGTGAACCAGCCGTTGGGCTTCTTCTGCCCGTCGACCTCGGCGGAGCCGGTCTTGGCGCCGTAGTCCCCGCTCATGCCCGCCATCGCCTTGGCGGCGGTGCCGTAGTCCGCCGTGAAGCGCATGACGTCCTTCAGCTGGCCCTGGGTGTTCGACGACATCGCGCGCGTGGCCTTCGCCAGCGTGCGGTTGTCCACCGAGGGCGAGACCAGGTAGGGCTGGTGGAAGGCGCCCGCCTCGACCGTCGCCGCCACCGACGCCATGTTCAGCGGGTTCATCCGCACCCCGCCCTGTCCGATCAGCGAGGCGCCCATCTGCGCGCCGCTCTGCACCGGCACGGAGCCGTCGAACGACGGGACGCCGATGGCCCAGTTGTCCATGCCGAGGCCGTAGACCTGCTGGGCCTCCTTGGTCAGGTCGTCGTCGGACAGCTTCGGCGCGAAGTCGATGAAGGCGTTGTTGCAGGAGGCGCCGAAGCTCTGCTTGAACGTGCCCTTCTTGATCTCGGAGTCGGCGTCGTTGTGGAACGTCCAGCCCGCGAGCTTGTACGTCTTGGGGCAGGGGTGGGAGGCGTCCGGGGTGACGAGCTTCTTCTCGAACAGCATCGTCGACGTCACGATCTTCATCGTGGAGCCGGGTGCGAGGGAGCCCTGGAAAGCGACGTTGAAGCCGTGCCCGTTGTTGGCGACCGCGAGGATCTCGCCCGTGGACGGCCGCAGCACCACCACCGACGCCTGCGACTTCCTGGCCACCTGCTGCTCGGCGGCCGCCTCGAGGGTCGGGTCGAGCGTCGTCTTCACCGTGCCCGGCGTGCCCTCGCTCAGCGTCACGAGCGTCTTGTCGGACAACTGGGCCTTCTGTGAGGCCTTGCCGCGCACCACGCGCAGCTCGATGCCCGCCTTGCCGCCCGCCGTCTTGCCGTACTTCTCGCGCAGCCCGTCCAGCACCGGGCCCAGCGACGGGTACTTGGCGGTCGTCACCTCGCCGCCGTCGCGGTCCAGGGCCTTGACGGGCGGAGTGCCGGACTCGCCGGTGACGAGCGTGTCGCCGTCCTGCACGTCGGGGTGGAGGACCGAGGAGTGCCAGTCGACCAGCGGCTTGCCGTCGCTCGCCCGGCGCACCACGGTGAGCGAACTGCCGTACGCCAGCGGCTTGCTGAGCTTGTCGTACGACACCGTCGCCTTGACGGAGAACGGCACCTTCGGGCCCGTGGCCGCGCCCGGGGTGAGCGTGACGCCCTTCAGGCGGGCGTCCTTGGTGAGGCCGGTGAGTGACGTGGTCGCGTCCGGGGCGTCGGTCGTGGCGGCGGCCGCCTCGGAGACCCGGCCCTGCTGCCAGGCCGTCAGGAACCGCGTGGAGGCCGCGCGGACCTCGGCGGCGCTGAGCGGGCCGGTCTTGACGGCCTTGTGGCCGGCCGCGGCGGAGGTGCGCTGGTCTGCCGCCGCCCCGCCGCCGGTCAGCGCGTAAACAGTGAACCCGGTGCCGGCGACGACCACGGCGATCACCCCGCCCAGCACGGCGGGTCGGGTCGTCTTCCGTCGCTCGGCGACGCGCCTTCTGTTGCCCACAGCCTCAGTTCCTCCGTGCCTTCCCCAGGGTCCCCGCCGCCCCTTCACACTCCCCAACGACGGCAAACACCTTAAAGTCCCCGCCTTTGAGGGTGACGTCAGCCGGAATTCCGTAGCACGGTTGCGACAATCGGGCCGCCCGCGCCGATTCTCGCCGTCGCGGTCAGCACGGCCAAGTCGTCATCCGAGCCGGACGAGAACGCGCTGACGTTCACATACCACCGGCAAAACGGCGACAACTACATCAGCCAGACATTGTCCATCAGGAACACCAACAGCGACACGGTCGTCCCCGTACTGGCGCTCACCGCGCTCGACCGGCACGGTCACCAGCTGCCAGGGGTGCGGGTCCGAACCGTCTACGGCAGCGACAGCGGCCGTCTGGCGGTTCCTTACGGGTGGGGTTACGACATTTTGCGCTTCTCGGGGCCCGGCGAGCACCAGGTCTACGACGTTCGCGTCACCGTTGCCCACCTGGCCCCGGCCAAGGCCCGGGCCGGCATCCACCCGGTGACCACCCAGCCGCTGGACGCCGCCGGGCGCGCCGTGAGCAGGTTCTCCCGCTTCACCGCCGTGCGCGTGACGAACACCGACGCCTTCGCGGTTGCGGTGCGGGTCGCCTACCTCGTGTACGACCAGCCGGCCGAGGGCGAGACGCAGCAAGCGATCTCCGTCACCCCCATCGGAGGGCTCGTCCGCGTCCCGGCCGACGGTACGGCGGTCGTCGAGGTCACCGGTGCCGCCGCCCGCGCGGTCGCCAGGTACTCCGACGGCCCGGCAGTGAGCGTCAAGGCCTACGACTCCCAGTGACCGGGCGACGGGTCGAGGCACATCCGTCCGGCTACACCCAGGTGTCCAGCCACATCCGCGACCGCCAGGAGTCGATCGGGATGGACGTGCCGGTGTAGAGCGGCCAGAAGTAGATGAAGTTCCAGGAGATCAGCAGGACCAGCACGCCCGCCGCCGAGGCGCCCACCAGTCGGCGGGTGTCGCTCGAGTCCGGCGGGCCGATGATCGCGCCGATCAGCATCGCCACCGCCAGGCAGAGGAACGGCAGGAAGACGACCGCGTAGAAGAGGAAGATCGTCCGCTCCTGGTACAGGAACCAGGGGAGGTACCCGGCCACGATGCCGCAGGCGACGGCGCCGGCCCGCCAGTCGCGGCGGAACGCCCAGCGCCACAGCACGTACAGGATCGCGAAGCAGGCCGCCCACCACAGCAGCGGTGTGCCGATCGCCAGCACCTCCCGGGCGCACTTCTGGCCCGCGTCCGCCGGGCAGCCGTCGGCGCCGGGGTTCGGGGACTCGTAGAAGTACGACACCGGGCGGCCCAGCACGATCCAGCTCCACGGGTTGGACTGGTAGGTGTGCGGGGAGGTCAGCCCGACGTGGAACTTGTACACCTCGTGCTCGTAGTGCCACAGGCTGCGCAGCCAGTCCGGCAGGAAGGTCCAGCTGCCGCCCTTGCCGTCGGTGGCCGCCCAGTTGCGGAAGTAGCCGCCGGTGCCGTCGGTCGGGGAGAGGATCCAGCCGAGCCAGGAGAGCAGGTAGACGGCGATGGCCACCGGAACGGTCGCGACGAAGGCGAGGCCGGTGTCGTACTTGAGAGCTGCGGCATACGGGTGATAAGCGCCGGCCGTCCTGCGGGCGCCGACGTCCCACAGGACCGCCATCACACAGAACGCCGCCAGGATGTACAGGCCGTTCCACTTGGTGCCGATCGCCAGGCCCAGCATCAGCCCGGTGGCCCAGCGCCAGGGGCGCCAGCCGAAGCGGAACGTGTCGGCCACGCGCGCGTCCGGGCGGACCCGGCCGTCGGCGCCCACCGGCAGGGCCGCGGCCAGCCTCGTCCGTGACCGGTCCCGGTCGACGACCAGGCAGCCGAACGCGGCCACCACGAAGAACATCAGCACGCCGTCCAGCAGCGACGTCCGGCTCATCACGAAGTGCAGGCCGTCCACCGCCATCAGCGCGCCCGCGAGGCAGCCGAGGAACGTCGAGCGGAAGATCCGCCGCCCGATCCGGCACAGCAGCAGCACGCTCAGCGTCCCCAGCAGGGCGGTCATGAACCGCCAGCCGAACGGGTCGAACCCGAAGACCAGCTCGCCGAGCCCGATGACGTACTTGCCGACCGGCGGATGCACGACGTACGACGCGTCCGTCGGGATCGCGAGATGGCCGTGCGTCCGCAGGACCAGATCGTTGGCGTTCTTGTCCCAGTTGACCTCGAAACCGCGGTGGACGAGCGCCCACGCGTCCTTGGCGTAGTACGTCTCGTCGAATATCACCGCGCGCGGGCTGCCCAGGTTCCAGAACCGCATCAGGCCCGCCATCAGCGTGACCAGCAGCGGACCGCCCCAGGCCGACCAGCGGACGATCCGCCCGGCGAGGACCGGCGGCACACCGAGCGCCTGCCACAGCCGCGGGCTGGGCTCGGCGTACGGGGGCACCAGCCGGTCGCGTACGTCGCCCGACGGCGCGTCCTTGCCCGGTACGTACCCGAATCGGCGCAGCCGCTGCTGCCACGCCGGACGCTGATCGTGCGGCGCCTGGCCCTGCCGGAGGTCCATGGAGGACGCGGTACTGGTCACCCGCGCCATGGTAGGGAACCGATCTGTGCGAGTCCCGTGCATGTGCGGTACCGGTCGGGAAGCGGTCACTCTCCGACCGCTGCGGGGGCGGGCCGCACGGTGGCCGGGGGCTGGGAGGATGGGGGTGTGACTGGAACCCTTGTCCTGGCAGGTACCCCCATCGGCGACATCGCGGACGCGCCGCCCCGGCTCGCCGAGGAGCTGGCCGGCGCCGACGTGGTCGCCGCCGAGGACACCCGGCGGCTGCGCCGGCTCACCCAGGCGCTCGGCGTCACGCCCAAGGGGCGCGTGGTGTCGTACTTCGAGGGCAACGAGTCCGCCCGCACGCCGGAGCTGGTCGAGGAGCTGCTCGGCGGCGCGCGCGTGCTGCTCGTGACCGACGCCGGCATGCCGTCCGTCTCCGACCCCGGCTACCGGCTGGTCGCCGCCGCCGTCGAGAAGGACATCCGGGTCACCGCGGTGCCCGGCCCGTCCGCCGTGCTCACCGCGCTCGCCCTGTCCGGGCTGCCCGTCGACCGCTTCTGCTTCGAGGGCTTCCTGCCGCGCAAGGCGGGCGAACGGCTGTCCCGGCTGCGCGAGGTCGCGGACGAGCGGCGAACCCTCGTGTACTTCGAGGCCCCGCACCGGCTCGACGACACCCTCGCCGCCATGGCCGAGGTCTTCGGCACGGAGCGGCGGGCCGCCGTCTGCCGCGAGCTGACCAAGACGTACGAGGAGGTACGGCGCGGTCCGCTGGGCGAGCTGGCGCGGTGGGCCGCGGAGGGGGTGCGCGGGGAGATCACCGTCGTGGTCGAGGGAGCGCCCGAGGCCGGGCCCGAGGAACTCGACGCGGAGGAGCTGGTGCGGCGGGTACGCGCGCGTGAGGAGGCCGGGGAGCGGCGCAAGGAGGCGATCGCGGCCGTGGCCGTGGAGGCGGGGGTGCCCAAGAGAGTCGTGTTCGATGCCGTGGTCGCCGCAAAGCGTTCCACCGGCTGAGGCTGCCTCCGGCCTGCCGGAAAACCCCCTCTGAGCAGGGGCGTTCTCGGGTGAGCGGACGGGCCATGGGACGGCAAAAGACTGTCGCCGATGGCAAAGGGAAACGGGACCGAACGGGGCATGTTCGGCAAGGAAGCGCCAAATCGCCTCCAACACTGGACAGCCCTGCTGCGTCCGCGCCGGTGAAGGCGTCCACTGGTCGAAGGGACGCACAACCGTCCCTCGTCCAGCGGACCAGAGGAGCTGGCATGAGCGAGATCGCAGGGCAGACCGGCCTCCGTGGTACGGCCACAGCCGTCGTTCACGAGTCGTATTCGTTCGCCTGCATGCGCTGCGGGCACGGCTGGGAGCAGTCGTACGCGATAGAGCACCACACGGACGCCGACGGGCAGGACTTCGTGCTGTACGTGGCGGACGGCCGGATCGTGCCGTCGCCGCTGAGCCGGCCCAGCTGCCACAACTGCGACGGTCACGTCGTGCGGATCATGCGCGCGGGGCAGGTGTCGTCCGTGCGCGGTGCCTCGCAGCACCACAGCGTGCCGCTGGCGGGCCCGGTCGAGGCGCCCCAGGTGCCCGGTGCGCCCACCGCGGTGCCCGCCGTGCCCCGGGAGCCGCACCACTGGCATCTGTCGGATCTCCTGCACCCGTTCCAGCGCAAGGCCGGCTGAGCCGGGCTCCGGCCGCTGAAGGCATGCCCCTTTCGTAGGATCGGGGCATGCCTTCGAACGCCGGCCAGAGCACCAAGGACGACAAGCACAGCGCCCCGCCGCTGCCGGCACCCCTCAAGGTGCCCGTCGCCGACTCCCACACCCACCTCGACATGCAGTCGGGCACGGTCGAGGAGGGCCTCGCGAAGGCCGCGTCGGTGGGCGTGACGACCGTCGTCCAGGTCGGCTGCGACCTCAAGGGCTCGCGGTGGGCCGCCGAGACCGCGGCCGCGTACGACAGCGTCCACGCCACCGTGGCTCTGCACCCCAACGAGGCCCCGCGGATCGTCCACGGCGACCCCGACGGCTGGTCCAGGCAGGGCGCCCGTGAGGCGGGCGGTGACGCCGCGCTGGACGAGGCCCTCGCCGAGATCGACCGGCTGGCCGGGCTGCCCCAGGTCAAGGGCGTCGGCGAGACGGGCCTGGACTACTTCCGCACCGGGCCCGAGGGCAAGGCGGCCCAGGAGCGGTCCTTCCGCGCCCACATCGAGATCGCCAAGCGGCACGGCAAGGCGCTCGTCATCCACGACCGCGACGCCCACGCCGACGTCCTGCGCGTGCTGAAGGAGGAGGGCGCCCCCGAGCGCACCGTCTTCCACTGCTACTCCGGCGACGCCGGGATGGCGGAGATCTGCGCCCGCGAGGGCTACTTCATGTCCTTCGCCGGCAACGTCACCTTCAAGAACGCCCAGCACCTGCGCGACGCCCTCGCCGTCGCCCCGCTGGAACTGGTCCTCGTGGAGACCGACGCGCCCTTCCTGACCCCGGCGCCCTACCGGGGCCGGCCCAACGCGCCCTACCTCATCCCGGTCACGGTGCGCGCCATGGCCGCCGTGCGCGGCATCGACGAGGACACGCTGGCGAACGCCCTGGGCGCCAACACCGCGCGCGCCTTCGGCTACTGAGCACACGCGCGCGTACGGGCAACAGTACGTAGTCGCGTCGCTTTGGAGAGTGACGGCCGCTCCGCTAGGTTCTGGGGGCCCGATCCGGACCCCTCTGGCACCCCCTGGAGCGTGTCGGCGTGAGCAAGTCGCAGTACGAGACGGTCGAGACCCATGAGCCGTACGGCGGTGACGTGTCCGTGCACAGCGCGGAGACCCTGCCGTACGGCGTGTACGACGGCCACAAGGACACCTACCGGCCCGCCTACGAGGCGCAGGCGTACTTCGTCACCGAGCCGGTGCTGCCCCGGCGGGGCGCGGGGGGAGGCGGGGGCGTCGGCGTCGCGCGGGCCGGGAGTGTGCCGGAAGAAGTGCCAGAGGAAGAGGGGTACGGCGCGGAGGTGCCCGCCGGAGTGAGCGGGCGGGCCGCGCGCCGGCGCAGGGCGCGCTGCGCCGAGCGCCCGGAGTCCGCCGTGCGCCGCCTGCTGCCGCAGGCGCTGGTCGTGGCCTTCCTCGCCGGCGGCACCACCGCGTTCATCGCCCAGGACAAGGCGATCGAGCTGACCGTCGACGGCAGGCAGCGCACCCTGCACACCTTCGCGGGCGACGTGCGCGAGCTGCTCGCCGACGAGGGCGTACGCGTGGCGGCGCACGACATGGTCGTGCCCGCCCCCGGCACGGCGCTCGCCAGCGGCGACGCCGTCGCCGTGCGCTACGGGCGCCCCGTCCGGCTCACCCTGGACGGCGAACGGCGCGAGGTGTGGACGACGGCGCACACAGTGGAGGGGGCGCTGAACGAACTGGGAGTGCGCGCCGAGGGCGCGTATCTGTCCACCTCGCGCTCCCAGGCCATCGGACGCGCCGGGCTCGCGCTCGACGTACGCACCGAGCGCGCCGTCACGATCATGGCGGACGGCCGGACCCGCACCATCCGCACCAACGCGGCCACCGTCCGCGAGGCCGTCGAGGAGGCCGGGATCACCCTGCGCGGCCAGGACGCCACCTCCGTCCCGCCGGACAGCTTCCCGCGCGACGGGCAGACGGTCACCGTTCTGCGGGTCAGCGGCACCCGGGAGGTCCGCGAGGAGCAGATCCCGTTCGAGGTCCGGCGCACCGAGGACCCCTCCCTCTTCAAGGGCACCGAGGTCGTCGCCCAGCCCGGGCAGCCGGGCCTGCGGCGCGACACCTACCTGCTGCGCACCGTCAACGGGGTCCGCGAGAAACCGCGCCGGGAGACCTCCGAGGTGGTGCGCAAGCCGCGCCCGCAGATCGTGCGGGTCGGCACCAAGAAGCCGCCGGTCTCCGTGGGCGGCGCCGACCACCTGAACTGGCGGGGCCTCGCCGCCTGCGAGTCCGGCGGCCGCCCGGCCGCGGTCGACGCCTCGGGGACGTACGGCGGCCTCTACCAGTTCGACACGCACACCTGGCACAGCCTCGGCGGCAGCGGCCGCCCCCAGGACGCATCGGCCGAGGAACAGACGTTCCGCGCGAAGAAGCTGTACGTACGGCGGGGTGCGACACCATGGCCGCACTGCGGGGCACGGCTGCACGGCTGACCGCCCGCGGCCGGGCAGGTCGTACCGCCCCGTACCCTTGTCCCGTGAGCAGCCCCACCCCCGACGCCCTCCTCGGTCCCGCCGACATCCGTGAGCTGGCGGCCGCGCTCGGTGTCCGTCCCACCAAGCAGCGCGGCCAGAACTTCGTGATCGACGCCAACACGGTCCGTCGTATCGTCCGTACCGCCGAGGTCCGCCCCGACGACGTGGTCGTGGAGGTCGGGCCGGGGCTCGGGTCCCTCACGCTCGCGCTGCTGGAGGTCGCCGACCGGGTCACCGCGGTCGAGATCGACGACGTACTCGCCGCGGCCCTCCCCGCCACCGTCGCCGCGCGCATGCCGGAGCGCGCCGACCGGTTCGCGCTGGTCCACTCCGACGCGATGCACGTCGCCGAACTGCCCGGCCCGGCCCCGACGGCCCTGGTGGCGAACCTGCCGTACAACGTCGCCGTCCCCGTGCTGCTGCACATGCTCGACACCTTCCCGAGCATCGAGCGCACCCTCGTCATGGTGCAGTCCGAGGTCGCCGACCGGCTCGCCGCCGGACCCGGCAACAAGGTGTACGGCGTGCCGTCCGTGAAGGCCAACTGGTACGCCGAGGTGAAGCGGGCCGGGGCGATCGGCCGCAACGTCTTCTGGCCCGCGCCCAACGTCGACAGCGGGCTGGTCTCGCTGGTCCGGCGGGCCGAGCCGATCAGGACCACGGCCTCCAGGCAGGAGGTCTTCGCGGTCGTCGACGCGGCCTTCGCGCAGCGCCGCAAGACCCTGCGGGCCGCGCTCGCCGGCTGGGCCGGGTCCGCCGTCGCCGCCGAGGCCGCCCTGGTCGCGGCCGGGGTCTCGCCGCAGGCGCGCGGGGAGTCGCTGACGGTGGAGGAGTTCGCGCGGATCGCGGAACACAAGGAGAGCGGCACGTGAGCGTCACGGTACGGGTCCCGGCCAAGGTCAACGTCCAGCTCGCGGTCGGCGCCGCGCGCCCCGACGGATTCCACGACCTCGCCAACGTCTTCCTCGCCGTCGGCCTGTACGACGAGGTCACCGTCACCCCGGCCGACGAGCTGCGCGTCACCTGCGCGGGCCCGGACGCCGGCCAGGTCCCCCTGGACCGCACCAACCTCGCCGCGCGCGCCGCGATCGCCCTCGCCGCGCGCCGGGGCATCGAACCGGCCGTGCACATCCACATCGACAAGGACATCCCGGTCGCCGGCGGCATGGCGGGCGGCAGCGCGGACGGCGCGGGCGCGCTGCTCGCCTGCAACACCCTGTGGAACGCCGGCGCCTCCCGCGCGGAACTGCTGGCCGTGTGCGCCGAGTTGGGCAGCGATGTGCCGTTCAGCCTAGTGGGGGGCGCCGCGCTCGGCATCGGGCGGGGCGAGCGGCTGACCGTCCTCGAGGTCGGCGGCACCTTCCACTGGGTGTTCGCGATGGCCGAGCGGGGGCTGTCGACCCCGGCGGTCTTCCGCGAGTTCGACCGGCTGGCCGAGGGGCGGGAGATTCCGGAGCCGGTGGCTTCGGCGGAGCTGCTGGAGGCGCTGGCGAAGGGGGACGTGGAGGCGCTGGCGGCGGCTGTGTCCAATGACCTTCAGCCTGCGGCGCTGTCGCTGTTCCCGGAGCTTGCGGACACGCTGGCGGCTGGGCGCGGGGCGGGTGCGCTGGCTGCGCTGGTCTCCGGTTCCGGGCCTACGACGGCGTTCCTCGCGCGGGATGCCGAGACGGCGGAGAAGGTGGCGGCGGCGCTGCGGGCGTCCGGCACCTGCCGCAGCGTGCGGACGGCGGCAGGGCCGGTGGCGGGGGCGACGGTGGTCTGAGGGCCAGGCCCTCAGAGTTCGTCGATCGCCGTCAGGTCGATGTCGATGGGGTACGGCTTGTCGACCTTGATGCGGTCGCGATGCATGCCCATGTGGACGTACGCCTGTGTGAGCGGGTCAATTTCGTAGACGTGGACGATGGGCCTGCCGTTCGTCCCGCTCGCCTCGACGCGCCAGAAGTTCGGGATTCCGGCGGCGGCGTATTTCTGCGGCTTGGTCGTGCGGTCGCGGGACTCGGACTCGGGGGACACCACTTCGACGGCCAAAAGTACGTCGCTGGCCTGGTAGCTCGTCTGGTCCGGCCCGGTGATTGCGTCGGTCCGGATCACGCTCACATCGGGTTCGGGGCCGTTGCGCCTGTCGAGGATCACGGTCATCTCCCGGCTGACCCTGAATTCGGCAGGCAGGCCACTGCTGCGCAGGCCGAAGACGAGCAGGTCAACCACGTTCCCGTGGAATCGGCGCTGCGGACTCACGAAAACCAGGCTCCCGTCGATCAGCTCGGTGTGCGGCGGGAGATCCGGCAGCGTGAACAGGTCGTCCACGGTGTATCCGTCCAGCGGCGGCACCGGCCATTGAACGCGGTGCTCTACGGACTCGGCGGTCATGGTTCCTCCCATGGACGGGATCCTGCTGCCTGCCCTCCACGGTAGCCGCCGCATCCCGATCAAGTCACCACAAAGAGTGACCGCCCCCTCGCGCCCCGCCCCCACCCTCCGAGGCCCTACGCTAGAAGGCTGACCGTCCCCGCGCACAGGAGTGAAATGGCCGTCAACCTGGTCAATGTCGAGAACGTCAGCAAGGTGTACGGCACCCGTGCCCTGCTGGACGGCGTCTCGCTCGGTGTGTCGGAAGGGGACCGGATCGGGGTCGTCGGGCGCAACGGCGACGGCAAGACCACCCTCATCCGGATGCTCGCCAAGCTGGAGGAGGCCGACACCGGACGCGTGACGCACTCCGGCGGGCTGCGGCTCGGCGTGCTCACCCAGCACGACTCCCTCGACCCCGCCGCCACCGTCCGCCACGAGGTCATCGGCGACATGGCCGACCACGAGTGGGCCGGAAACGCCAAGGTCAGGGACGTACTGACCGGGCTGTTCGGGGGGCTGGACCTGCCCGGGTTCCCGAAGGGGCTGGACACCGTCATCGGGCCGCTGTCGGGTGGTGAGCGGCGCCGGATCGCGCTGGCCAAGCTGCTCATCGAGGAGCAGGACCTGCTCGTCCTCGACGAGCCCACCAACCACCTCGACGTCGAGGGCATCGCCTGGCTCGCGGACCACCTGCGGAACCGCCGCTCGGCGCTGGTCTGCGTCACCCACGACCGGTGGTTCCTCGACCAGGTCTGCACCCGCATGTGGGACGTGCAGCGCGGTGACGTGTACGAGTACGAGGGCGGCTACTCCGACTACGTCTTCGCGCGCGCGGAGCGTGAGCGGATCGCCGCCACCGAGGAGGCCAAGCGGCAGAACCTGATCCGCAAGGAGCTGGCCTGGCTGCGGCGCGGCGCCCCCGCGCGTACGTCCAAGCCGCGCTTCCGGATCGAGGCCGCGAACGAGCTGATCGCGGACGTGCCGCCGCCCCGGGACAGCAGCGAGCTGATGAAGTTCGCCTCCTCGCGGCTCGGCAGGACCGTCTTCGACCTCGAGGACATCACCGTGCAGGCCGGGCCGAAGGTGCTGCTCAAGCACGTCACCTGGCAGCTCGGCCCGGGTGACCGGATCGGCCTCGTCGGTGTCAACGGCGCCGGCAAGACCTCGCTGCTGCGCGCCATGGCCGCGGCCGCCCGTACGGAGGGCGAGGAGCAGCCGGCCGCCGGGCGCATCGCCGTCGGCAAGACGGTCAAGCTCGCCTATCTCTCCCAGGAGGTCGCCGAACTCGACCCCGCCTTGCGGGTCCTGGAGGCCGTGCAGCGGGTACGCGAGCGCGTGGACCTCGGCAAGGGGCGCGAGATGACCGCCGGGCAGCTGTGCGAGACGTTCGGCTTCAACAAGGAGAAGCAGTGGACGCCGGTCGGCGACCTGTCGGGTGGTGAGCGGCGCCGGCTCCAGCTCCTGCGTCTGCTCATGGACGAGCCCAACGTCCTCTTCCTGGACGAGCCGACCAACGACCTCGACATCGAGACCCTCACCCAGCTCGAGGACGTCCTCGACGGCTGGCCCGGCTCGATGATCGTCATCTCCCACGACCGCTTCTTCGTCGAGCGCACCACCGACCGCGTCTTCGCCCTCCTCGGCGACGGCACCCTGCGGATGCTGCCGCGCGGCATCGACGAGTACCTGGAGCGACGGCAGCGCATGGAGGAGGCGGTCGCCGCGCAGGCCGCCGCCGCGGCGCCCAAGCCGGCCACGTCCGAGAAGAGCGCCGCCGACCAGCGCGCCGCCAAGAAGGAACTCCAGAAGATCGAGCGTCAGTTGGACAAGATCTCCGAGAAGGAGTCCAGGCTGCACGCCCGGATCGCCGAGAACGCCACCGACTTCGCGAAGGTCGCGGAACTGGACGCCGAGTTGCGCGATCTGGCCGGGGAGCGCGAGGAACTGGAGATGCGTTGGCTGGAGTTGGCGGAGGACGCGTAGGGTCCGCCTCTTGAAACAGCCCTGCGCGCGGATCGATTCAGGCCGCGCGCAGGGCTGTTGCGTGCGCCGCGTGAAGGGGGCGTGAAGGCGCATAACGGCGGCATCACGGGCCGGTCCTCCCTTGGGAACAGCGCCGGATCCGGGCCCGTGTGCTGTCAGTACCGGGTGATAGAAAGGGCCGTCTGAGAACTGTCTGAGAAGCGACCTTGGGTCGGTCACGACCCGCAGGGCGTGGCTAAAAATCAGTGAACGGGGGAAGAGCGCTGATGACTCAGCCGCCCAACCAGCCGCCGTACGGCGGTTTCGGAGCGCCGCAGGACCAGCCGCCACAGGGCGGCGGATTCGGCGCCCCGCAAACACCGCCGGTCCAGGGCGGTTTCGGCGCCCCGAGCGCGCCGAATGCCCCTGGTACCCCGCAGGGCACCCCTCCGCCGCCGGCCCAGCCGCCCGCGGTCCCGCCGCAGCCGCCGGCCGCTCCGCAGCCCGGGTACGGATACCCGCAGCAGCCGGGCCCGTACGGCGCCCCCACCGCGCCGGGCACCCCGGGCCCCTACGGCTACCCGCAGCAGCCGGGCCCCTACGGAGCCGCGCCGCAGCCCGGTTACGGGTACCCGCAGCAGCCGCCGTACCCGGGCGCGCCCGGTGCCGCGCCCGGCGGCGGCAAGAAGAAGACGGCGCTGATCATCGGTGCCGCGGTGGCCGCGCTGGCCGTCATCGGCGGCACCGTGTACGCGGTGACCAGCGGCGACGGCGGCAAGAAGAAGCCCGTCGCGCAGCACAGCGACGACCCCAAGAACGCCTCCGGCTCGCCGAGCCCGTCCACCGGCGGCGGCGACGACCCGGAGAACCTGAACGCGGCCCGCAAGGCGGGCGAGGCGAAGGTGCTCTGGTACCACTCGGCGCCGGACGCCCCGGGCTCCGGCGCGGACGCGCCCGGCATGTGGGTCACCGACAAGGTGGTGGCGAAAGCGGCGTACAAGCAGGTCTTCGCCTACGGCACCGGCGACGGCAAGCCCGCCTGGGGCCCGATCAGCTTCCCGCAGAAGATCTGCGCGGTCACCCCGCAGAAGTCGGCCGACGACAAGGTCGTCGTGGCGTACATGAACGGCGTCAGCGACAGCGCCAAGTGCAACCAGCTCCAGCAGATCGACCTCGCCACCGGCCAGAAGGGCTGGAGCGGCCAGGTCGCCGACGGCGGGCTGTTCGACAGCGCGCTCAACGTCGAGCTGACCGTGAGCGGCAGGACGCTGTTGGTCTCCCGTTCGGAGTCGGGCACGGCGTACGACATCGACAGCGGCAAGAAGCTGTACGACAAGCAGAAGTACGGCTCGGCCTGCTTCCCGGCCGCGTACGCGGGCAGTGCGAGCCGGCTGATCCAGGTGTCGTCCTGCGGCGCCGGTTCGGACAACGAGCACGACGAGATCCAGGAGCTCGACCCGGCCACCGGCAAGGTCAGGTGGAGCCAGGCGGTCAAGAAGGGCTGGCAGGTCAGCCGGACGTTCTCGGTCGACCCGCTGGTGGTCTACCTGACCAACCAGGACAAGAAGGCCTGGAACATCTCCACCTTCACCAAGGACGGCACGTTCCGCTCGGAGGTCAAGGTCAACGAGAAGTTCGGCCCCCGCTGCGGCTGGCAGATCCTCGAACGCGACCTCCAGGGCTGCCAGGGCGTCGTCGCGGACGCCGACACGCTGTACCTGCCGACGGACACCACCAGCAGCGCCAACGAGATCGTCGCGATCGGCCTCGCCGACGGCAAGGCGAAGTGGCGGGTCAAGTCCCCGGCGGCCGAGCCGATGTACCCGATGAAGGAGGACGGCGGCAAGCTCGTCGCGTACGTGCAGCCGACGTACGACACGGGCGGCCAGGTGGTGTCGATCCCGGTCGGCGGCGCCTCGCACGCTCCCGCGAAGCTGCTGCAGAACCCGTCGGGCACGGCCGAGATAGAGGACACCTTCTACGACGGCGTCATCGACTGGGCCGACGGGCGGTTCTTCATCTCTTCCGGCCGGCTGTCCGGCAGCGACCAGTCGAAGGAGAAGCTGATCATGGCCTTCGGCAACTGAGCCGCGGCCCGCGCCTTCCTTCTTCCCTGTCCGTCGTCCGTCCCCGTCCCTGTGCCGGACGGCCATCCGGCCGTCCGAGCCTCACCGAGGTGCCCGCGTCATGACCCAGCCGCCCCCTCCGCCGCCGAACCAGCCCCCGCAGCAGCCCGGCTTCGGCCCCCCGAGCCCACCCGCCGGCCCGCCCCCGGGCGCGCCGCCGAACCAGCCGCCGGCCGCCCCGCCGACACCCCCGGCCCAGCAGCCCCCGCCGCAGCCTCAGCCCGGGTACGGCTATCCGCAGCCGGCCCCGCAGCCGGGTTACGGCTACCCGGGCGGGCCGCAGCCGGCCGCGCCCTACGGCGCCCCCGCGCCGCAGAACCCGTACGCCCAGCCCACGCAGCCCATGCAGGGCGCGCAGCCGGGTTACGGCTATCCCGGCCAGCCGCCGACCGTGCCGATGCAGCCGCAGACCGGGCAGAGCGGCGGCGGGCGGAACAACGCCACGCTGCTCATCGTCGTCGCGGCGGTCGTCGCCATCGCGCTGATCGTCGGCGGGGGCATCTGGTACGCCAGTTCCTCCGGTGGCGACGGCAAGAAGCACACCACCGCCTCCTCCAGCGGAGGTTCGGGCGGCGGGAACGACAAGGGCGGCAGCGGTGGCACGTCCACCGGCGGCAAGGAGAAGGTGCCGGGCAACCCCGCGGCCAACGTGCTGTTCGAGGTCCCGTTGCCCACCACGGACGACACGACCAGCACCGCGGGTTCGTGGCTGACCGACAAGGTGTACGCCAAGAGCGGCGTCGCCGAGATCGTCGGCTACGACCCGGCCAAGGGCACCAAGCTGTGGACGATCAAGCTGCCCGGCCCGGTCTGCGCGGCCAGCCAGCACGCCACGTCCGACGACAAGACCGCGATCGTCTACCAGCCGAAGTGGAACACCAAGAAGAGCTTCGCCGGGTGCACCCAGATCGCCGCGATCGATCTCGACGCGGGCAAGAAGCTGTGGACAAAGTCGGTCAACTCCGGTGACTATCCGGTCAATTACCAGAATGTGACGGTCGCTCAGCGCACGGTCGCGGTCGGTGACAGCGACGGCGGTGCCGCCTTCGACCTCGACTCGGGCAAGGCGCTGTGGCTGCCGAAGGCGGGCGACTGCTACGACGCGGGCTACGGCGGCGGCACCAGGCTGGTCGCGGTGCGCCACTGCGGAGACTCCGAGAACGGTCAGGTCAGCATCCAGAACCTCGACCCGAAGACGGGGAAGGTGATCTCCGAGTACCGGATGGACCAGGGGATCCAGGACGCCGCCATCGTCTCCACCGACCCGCTGGTGGTGGCGGCCGACGTCGGCAACAACGCGACCACCGGCAGCGGCGTCTCGGACTACTTCTCCATCGACGCCAACAGCGGCAAGCTGCTCGCTCACATCTCCGCGCCCACCGATACGTACGGGGGCCGCTGCGACGCCCTCACCCGCATCGAGTACTGCAAGGAGATCGTCGCGGGCAACGGCAAGCTGTACCTGCCGACGGCGGAGCACGACGGCAACGGCGGCCCGCTCAGCAAGACCAACGAGATCGTGGCCTTCGACCTGAACACCGGCAAGCCGACCGGCCAGCGCGCCGAGGCCGGCGACGGCTATCTGATGTTCCCGCTGCGCATGGACGGCGGCAACCTGATCGCCTACAAGCAGCCGCCGTACGACAAGGGCGGCCAGATCGTCAGCATCGACGGCGGGTCCTTCACGATGACCAAGCTGCTGGAGAACCCGGCCACGCGGAGCGTGCGGCAGGTCGAGGGCACCATGCTCCCGGACTACGCGGAGATCCTCTTCGGCGACGGCCGGCTCTACATGGCGCAGGTCTTCGCCCAGCGGAAGGGCACCTCGTCCTCGGCGGACGGCAAGCAGGACCTGGTGATCGCGTACGGCACGAACGGCTGACCGTCGCGACTCTCGCCCGAATGGGTGACATACCAAGAAGTGCCCCGGATTTCATCGATCCGGGGCACTTCTCATCAAGAGGGGCAGCAATACGTCGAACAAGCGTGTAGCTTCCGGGGGCATGAAGGGCGAGGTGCCGGGGGGCCCTCTGTCCTTGCGGACCGGTGGACGTCCATAGTGGGGCATCCATGGGGGGACTGGGGGGTGGCTCTATGGGAGTACGGCTCATGGTCGTCGACGACCATCGCCTGCTCGCGGAGGCGCTGGCGTCGGCGCTCAAGCTGCGCGGGCACCGCGTGCTCGCCGCCGCGGCGCCGGCCGCGGGCGCGGCGGATCTGGTGATCGCGCGGGCGCCGGAGGTGTGCCTGCTGGGCACGGCGGCACCGGCCGAACCGGGCGTCTTCGACCCGGTGGTGAAGATCAAGCGGGAGCGGCCGCAGGTCGCCGTGCTGGTGCTCGGCCCGGTGCCGTCGCCGCGCGGCATCGCGGCGGCGTTCGCCGCGGGGGCGTCCGGGTACGTCCGGCACGACGAGCGGATCGAGGGCGTCGAGCGGGCCATCATGAAGGCGCGGGCCGGGGAGGCCGCGGTGGCTCCGCAACTGCTCCAGGGCGCGTTCGGTGAACTCCTCAACCCGGCCGCCCAGCCCGACGACGAGGCACAGCGGCTGCTGGAGATGCTCACGCCGCGGGAGGTGGAAGTCCTTGTCCGGGTGGCCGACGGCGAGGACACCCGGCTGATCGCGGCCGGCATGGGCATCGCGCCCAGCACCGCGCGGACGCATGTGCAGCGGGTACTGATGAAGCTGGGCGTCGGGTCGAGGCTGGAGGCGGCGGCACTGGCCGCGCGGACGGGACTGCTGGACCGGGCGGGCCCGTTGAGTTCCGGTCCTGAGTAAGTGTCTGGTGCTGGGCGGGGGCGGGTTTCGCTTGCCCGCGCCGGCGGGGTGCCGCTTTGCTTGGGGAGGCGGACGGATCAACGAGGCCGACGTTGCGGTTCACCTTCTCGTCAGCGAGATGTCCGGGCTTCAGCGGGCGCTGCTTGAGAGTGTGGCGCCGCCCTGGGCGCTGTGGCCCTCGCCGCGGGGCCCGCGGCCGCCGGCAATGTCGGCGCGTACGTCACCGGGGCGCAAGGCTCCGGAACCTTCAGGTACGACGGCCACTGCATCGCCCCCCAGATCTATCTGACGGTGGCCGACACGCGCCCGGACGGGTACCACGTCGCGATCCGGGTGCAGTCCGAGGCGCCGGACCGCCAGGTGACCAGCTACAGCTGGCATTCGCTCTACAGCGGCGCCAACACCGAGAAGATGTGGCCGACCTACGGCCGACGAAGACGCCACCGGCCTCGTGCACGTCGAGCATGTACGAGGCCGGTGCGGGTCGTGGCGGGGGCGGGCGTCAGATCAGCCGGACGGCCCCCGCCGACGGCACCGCCTCGAAGACGCGCGGCGCGGTGAAGCCCGCGGCCGCGAAGGCCTCTTCGACGGCCTTGGTCAGGGTGTCCACCTCGGTGGCCTCCGTCAGGACGATCGCCGAGCCGCCGAAGCCGCCGCCGGTCATGCGGGCGCCCAGGGCACCGGAGGCGAGGGCCGTGTCGACGACCAGGTCCAGCTCGGGGCAGGAGATGCGGAAGTCGTCGCGCAGGGAGGCGTGGCCCTCGGTGAGGACCGGGCCGATGGCGCGGGTCTCGCCCGCCCTCAACAGGCCCACGACCCGCTCGACCCGCTCGTCCTCCGTCACCACGTGCCGGACCAGGCGCCGTACCTCCTCCTCGTCCCCCAGCCGGGCCAGCGCCGCGTCCAGGTCGGCGTACGGGATGTCCCGCAGGGCGTCGACGCCGAGCAGGGCCGCGCCCTTCTCGCAGCCGGCCCGGCGCTTGCCGTACTCGCCGCCGCTGTGCGCGTGCTTGACCTGGGTGTCGACGACCAGCAGGCGCAGTCCCTCGGCCGCGAGGTCGAAGGGGATCTGCTGCTGGGACAGGTCGCGGGTGTCGAGGAAGAGGGCGTGGCCGGCCTCGCAGCAGGCCGACGCCGTCTGGTCCATGATCCCGGTCGGCGCGCCGACGTAGACGTTCTCGGCGCGCTGGCACAGCCGGGCCAGCTGCCAGCGCTGAAGACCCAGGTCGTAGAGGTCGTTGAGCGCCAGCGCGATCACGACCTCCAGGGCGGCCGAGGAGGAGAGGCCGGCGCCCGTCGGGACCGTCGAAGACAGGTGGACGTCCGCGCCGGTCACGGCGTGGCCCGCCTCGCGCAGGGCCCAGACCACGCCCGCCGGGTACGCCGTCCAGTCCGGGTCGCCCCCGGGGGCGAGGGTGTCGACGCGCAGTTCGGCCACGCCGCCCTCGATGTCCGCCGAGTGCAGGCGCAGTACGCCGTCGGTGCGGCGCGAGACCGCCGCGGTCGCCTGGTGCGGCAGCGCGAACGGCATCACGAAGCCGTCGTTGTAGTCGGTGTGCTCGCCGATCAGGTTGACCCGGCCCGGCGCCGCCCACACGCCCTCCGGCTCGGCGCCGTACAGCTCGGTGAAGCGGTGCGCGACCTGCTGTGCCCCCACTAGTGCTCCTTTGCGATGTGCTGCGCGAACTCCCAGGCGTCCGCGACGATCCCCGCGAGGTCCGCGCGGGACGGGTTCCAGCCCAGTTTCTCGCGGGCCGTGTCCGCCGAGGCGACCAGGACGGCCGGGTCGCCGCCCCGCCGCGGCGCGACCACTTCCGGGATCGGGTGGCCGGTGACCCGGCGGACCGTCTCGATGACCTCGCGGACGGAGAAGCCGTTGCCGTTGCCGAGGTTGCAGATCAGGTGCTCGCCGGGGGCGGCGGCCTGCAGGGCCAGCAGGTGGGCCTCGGCCAGGTCGGCCACGTGGATGTAGTCGCGGACGCAGGTGCCGTCGGGAGTGGCGTAGTCGTCGCCGTAGATCGAGATCGCGTCGCGGCGGCCCTGGGCGACCTGGAGGACCAGCGGGATGAGGTGCGACTCGGGGTCGTGCCGCTCGCCGTAGGCGCCGTACGCGCCGGCCACGTTGAAGTAGCGCAGGGAGACCGCCGCCAGGCCGTGGGCGTGCGCCTCGCTGGTGATCATGTGGTCGACGGCGAGCTTGGTGGCGCCGTAGGGGCTGGTCGGCTTCGTGGGGGCGCTCTCCAGGATCGGGACCTGCTCCGGCTCGCCGTACGTCGCCGCCGTGGAGGAGAACACGAGCCGGCGCACGCCCGCCTCGCGCATCGCGCCGAGCAGGGCGAGGGAGCCGGCGACGTTGTTGTCCCAGTACTTCTCCGGCTTCACCACCGACTCGCCGACCTGCGAGGACGCGGCGAAGTGGAGCACGCCGTCGTAGGAGGGGTCGAGCCACTTGGCGGCGTCGCGGATGTCGCCCTCGACGAAGGCGGCACCGGCGGGCACGCCCGCGCGGAAGCCGGTGGAGAGGTTGTCGAGGACGGTGACCTCGTGGCCGGCCTCCAGCAGGTGCTGGGCGACCACGCTGCCGACGTACCCCGCCCCGCCCGTCACCAGGTACTTCATGAACTCGCTACCTCTCGCAGTCGCTCGGCCGCGCGCTCCGGCGGCACGTCGTTGATGAACACGCTCATGCCGGACTCGGAACCCGCGAGAAACTTCAGCTTGCCGGAAGTGCGGCGGATGGTGAAAAGCTCGAGGTGGAGCGCGAAGTCGTCCCGCGTCACCCCGTCGAACTCCTCCAGCGCGCCGAACGGGGCCTGGTGCCAGGCCGCGATGTACGGCGTCGGAGACTCACCGGTGCCGAAGATCCGGTCGAAGCGCCTCAAGAGTTCCAGATACACCTGGGGAAACTCTGTGCGCGCCGCCTCGTCGAGCGCGAGCAGGTCGGGCACGCGACGCTTGGGGTACAGGTGCACCTCGTACGGCCAGTGCGCCGCGTACGGCACGAAGGCGGCCCAGTGTTCACTCTCGAGAACGACCCGTTCACCGGCCAGTTCCCGCTCCAGGACCGCGTCGAACAGGTTCTCCCCGCCGGTCGCCTCCTTGTGCGCGGCGAGCGAGCGGAGCATCAGCGCGGTGCGCGGGGTGGTGAAGGGGTAGGCGTAGATCTGCCCGTGCGGGTGGCCCAGGGTCACGCCGATCTCCTCGCCCCGGTTCTCGAAGCAGAAGACCTGCTCGACGGAGGGCAGGTGCGACAGCTCCGAGGTGCGGTCGGTCCAGGCGTCCAGCACCAGCCGGGCCTGCTCCTCGGTGAGGTCGGCGAAGGAGGCGTCGTGGTCGGAGGTGAAGCAGACGACCTCGCAGCGGCCGGAGTCGCCGGCGAGGGAGGGGAAACGGTTCTCGAAGACGACCACGTCGTACGACGAGTCCGGGATCTCGCTGAGCCGCTCGCCCTGCGTCGGGCACAGCGGGCACTCGTCGGCCGGCGGGTGGTACGTCCGGCCCTGGCGGTGCGAGGCGACCGCGATCGCGTCGCCGAGCAGCTCGTCCCGGCGGATCTCGGACGTGGTGACCGTGCGGTCGAGCGGACGGCGGTCCACGGCGTCCCGCACGGTGTCGTCCCGAAGGTCGTAGTAGATCAGCTCACGACCGTCGGCCAGCCGTGTCGAGGTCTTCTTCAACGCCGGACTCCTCTACGTCCCTCTGCGTCCCGAACCCAATCACTCAACACAATCAAACATAACAGACCACAACCGATCACCACCAGGTCTCATCACGATCAAACAAAGAACCCCAACAGAAGTGTTCAATATCTGAAGGCGGAGGCGTAGGTTCCGCTCTGGATCAGTTCGCGCAACGAAGCGAGTTCTTATGCAAACCCCCACATATGCGCACACGTATCTGGCGGCGGGGCTACGGCTCCCCACCAACTGGCTGGACTACACGATCCTGGCGATCTACTTCGTCGTCGTGCTCGGCATCGGCTTCGCGGCCCGCCGCTCGGTGAAGACCAGCCTCGACTTCTTCCTCTCCGGACGCTCGCTGCCCGCCTGGATCACCGGCCTCGCCTTCATCTCGGCGAACCTGGCGGCCACCGAGATCCTGGGCATGGCCGCGAACAGCGCCCAGTACGGCGCGTACACCGTGCACTGGTACTGGATCGGCGCCATCCCCGCCATGGTCTTCCTGGGCCTGGTGATGATGCCCTTCTACTACGGCAGCAAGGTCCGCTCGGTCCCCGAGTTCCTGCTGCTGCGCTTCGACCGGGCCGCCCACCTGCTCAGTTCGATCCTGTTCGCGTTCGCCGCGATCCTGATCGCGGGCGTCAACCTCTACGCCCTCGCGATCGTCGTCGAGGCCCTGCTGGGCTGGCCGCAGTGGGTCGCCATCGTCGTCGCCGGCGCCTTCGTGCTCGCGTACATCACCCTCGGCGGCCTCTCCTCGGCGATCTACAACGAGGTGCTCCAGTTCTTCGTGATCCTGGCCGCCCTCATCCCGATCACCATCCTCGGCCTGAAGAAGGTCGGCGGCTGGGGCGGACTGACCGACAAGCTCACCGCGACCCACGGGCACAACTTCACCAGTGCGTGGGGCGGCACCGGGATCGGCAGCGCCAACCCGCTCGGCGCGAACTGGCTGACCATCGTCCTCGGCCTCGGCTTCGTCCTCTCCTTCGGCTACTGGACGACCAACTTCGCCGAGGTGCAGCGCGCCCTGTCCGCGAAGAACCTCTCCGCCGGCCGGCGCACCCCGCTGATCGCGGCCTATCCGAAGATCTTCATCGTCTTCCTGGTGATGATCCCGGGCCTGGTCGCCGCCGCGGTCGTCCCGCACTTCGGCTCGGCCGGCTCCGGCTACCAGTACAACGACGCCATCCCGTACCTGATGCAGGAGCTGCTGCCCAACGGCGTGCTCGGCATCGCCGTCACCGGACTGCTGGCGGCCTTCATGGCGGGCATGGCGGCGAACGTGTCGTCCTTCAACACGGTGTTCACCAACGACATCTGGGCCAAGTACGTGATGCCCGGCCGCGAGGACGCGTACTACGTCCGCTTCGGCCGCCTGATCACCGCGATCGGCGTGGCCGCCTCGGTCGGTACGGCGTTCCTGGCGTCCTCGTTCTCGAACATCATGAGCTACCTGCAGACGCTGTTCTCCTTCTTCAACGTGCCGATGTTCGTCGTCTTCATCGTCGGCATGTTCTGGAAGCGCGCGTCCGCCAAGGCCGGCTTCTGGGGCCTGCTCGCCGGCACCGTCACCGCGATGGTGAACTACTTCGTGCTCTACAAGAAGGGCATCATCTCGATCCCCTCCGACCAGGGCGCCAACTTCGTCTCCGCGATCGCGGGCTTCGTCGCCGGCGCGGTCGTGATGGTCGCGGTGTCCCTGTTCACCAGGCCGAAGCCGGCGACGGAACTCCAGGGCCTGGTCTACGGCACCCGCTCCCCCGGCATGGCGGAAGCGCCGGCGCCCGGTGACGAGGCGTGGTACCGCAAGCCGGCCCTGCTGGGCTGGGGCGCGGTCGTCCTGGCCGCCGCCTGCTACATCCCGTTCTCGTTCTGACGCGGAGGACCGAGGAAACCATGAGCGAACACTCCGAGCACCACCCCGACCGTCACGAGCACTGGACCGAGGCGGGGGTCGCGCGCGAGGTCACCGAGCTGGAGACCAAGTCCGCGACCGCGGCCCGCATCTTCGACCTGCGCCGCATCATCGGCGGCCTGTTCGTGCTGTACGGCGTCATCGTCACGATCACCGGCATCACCGACTCCCGCTCCGCCATCGACAAGGCCCAGGGCGTCAACATCAACCTCTGGACCGGCCTCGGCATGCTCCTGCTGGGCATCTTCTTCCTGGCCTGGCTGAAGCTGCGTCCTACTCCGCCGCCGGTTCCTGCGGAGAATTCGCCGGAGGAGTGACCGTCGGTCGGGACGGTTCCGCCGTAGAGGCGCGGGCCGTCCCCGGCCGACCGGTTCGAGAACGTGCAACTCGGCCTGGCCGATCGCCTCCTGGACCGTGCCAGAGAGGCACTCTCGAAGCGGGGCCCCGCCACCGGTGCCGCTGAACGGGACACCCTGGCCGCTCAGTCGGTCGACGCCCTCGCTGACGCGCTGCTCATCGCGAGGTCCCGAGGCGCCCGTGTCGGCCGCGCTGGGGGAGCGTCCGCCATGCAGGCCCCCACAGAGGTTGCTCACGGCCTGCCGGGGGTCTGCCGGCCGGCTCGACGGACGATCTGGAGGCGATCGCCGCAGGACTGATCGCCCAGGCCGGACGGCCGGGACCGGAGGAGGACCGGGGACGCGGACTGCTGATCACCGAAGCTCTGGCCGCGCGGTGGGGCACCCGGCGGACTGGCGCAGGGCTGACGGTCCGGGCCGAGATCCCGGTCCCCGTCGGGGCTGCCACCCCGGCCGGTCTCCAGCGGCTGGAGGGACCGAAGGGAGCAGGAAGCCGGCGTTGTCGACGACGGGTGCTCGCACCGGCCTCGGCCCGCCACGCGACGCCCGCACCGGAAGGTTGTCGTCGTCATGCTGAGGGGCGGAAGGACCCATGACTCAGCAAACCCTGTACCGGCGCCTGCGGGACCGCCGTGATCGCATCTCTCCGCTGCCGGGCTTCGCCCGGCCCGAGATCAGTGACGCACAGCTTCGAGAACCGGCTGCACCTCCTCTACGGCGAGCCGGTCACCGTCTCCACCGACCTCGGTACCTGGACGATCGACACCACCGACCTGCCCCGCTACAGCGCGAAGGACATGGGGCTCGCCCAGGACGCGCAGGACTCCTAGGGGACCAGCCGCTTCGTCAGCGTGTACTCCGTGATTCCCGGCGGATAGTCCGGGATCACGCACACCACCTCGTAGCCCTGTTTCTCGTAGAAGCGCGGGGCCTGGAAGTCCCAGGTCTCCAGGCGGGCGGCGGTGCAGGCGCGGGTGGTGGTGGCGAGGTGTTCGGCCTCGGACAGCAGGCGGGTGCCGAGGCCTGTGCCGCGGTGGGCGGGGGCGACCCAGAGGTAGGTGACGTGCAGCCAGGTCGCCCAGGTGTGGCCGACCAGGCCGCCCGCCAGGTCGCCGGTCTCGTCCAGCGCCCAGACGTGGAGGGGGACTTCGCGTGCGCCGGGCGTGCCGCGCAGGGCCGCCAGCACCGGGGACGCCGCCGTGTTGGCGTCCCGCAGCCGCGAGCGGAGCAGATCACGTCGGCCCTTGTCGACTTCCGCCTCAATACGAAACATGCGGCACACCATAAACGCGGCGGACAGCCAGTTCTGTAAATCTCCTTCCGCTGCGTGCCCGCATCCGTACTCTGAGGAGCAGCACCGGTGGGGGCCGGTGCCGATCAGGGGGCAAGACATGCGGGTACGACGCCCGCGGTGGGGGTAGCAGTCTCCGCGACGGCGGCGGCCGTGCGGCGCGCGTCCCTTCCGCGGGTGTCGTACTCCGTGGGTGTCGTGCCCGCGAGGGTCACCGCTCGCATGGCCTTTCAGGTCGTCCAGGCTTTCCTCACCTTGGGTATCCCCTGCTCCGCGCGGAGCCTGGGGAAGGGGGTTTCGTGGTTCGTATCCGAGTCCTGGTCGTGGACGACCACCGGATCTTCGCCGAGTCGCTCGCCGCCGCTCTGGCCGCCGAGCCCGACGTCGACGTCTCCGCCGCCGGCAGCGGCCCCGCGGCGCTGCGCTGCCTGGAGCGGGCCGCGGGCGAGGGGCGGCGCTACGACGTCCTGCTGGTCGACGCCGATCTCGGCGGCACCGTGCCCGGCAGCCGCCCGGCGGTGCCCGTGCAGGAGGGCAACGCGGAGGGGCTCGTCGACGGGATCTCGCTGGTCACGGGCGTGCGCGCCGCGCAGCCCGGCGTGCGGACCGTCGTACTCGCCGAGAAGGACGACCCCCGGCGGGCGGCGCTCGCGCTGCAGGCCGGGGCCTCGGGGTGGGTCGCCAAGGACTGCTCGCTGTCCCGGCTGCTGACGGTGATCCGGGGCGTGCTGCGCGACGAGACCCATCTGCCGCCCGCCCTGCTCACCGGCGTGCTGCGCGAACTCACCGCCGCCCGCCGGCACCGTACCGAGAGCGAGCGACTGGTGGAGTCCCTCACCCCGCGCGAGCGGGAGGTGCTGCGCTGCATGGTCGCCGGGCTGGGCAGAAAGGCCGTCGCGGAGCGGCTGTTCCTCTCCCCGCACACCGTGCGCACCCATATGCAGAACGTCCTCGGCAAGCTGGGCGTCCACTCCACGCTGGCCGCCGTGGCGCTCGCCCGGCGCGCGGGCGTCGGACCGGCCGAGCTAGCCGGGGATGTTGTCGAACGGGGCGGTCAGCTGGCGTAGCAGCCCGGCCAGCTCCGCCCGCTGGGCGCGCGACAGCTCGCCGAGGATCGCCCGCTCCTGCTCCAGCAGCCCGGCGAGCGCCTGGTCGGCGCGGTCCTGGCCGGTCTCGGTCAGCCGGACCAGCACGCCCCGCCGGTCGCTCGGATCGGGCAGCCGCTCCACCAGACCCTTCTTGGCCAGCCGGTCGATGCGGTTGGTCATCGTGCCCGACGTGACCAGGGTCTGGGTCAGCAGCTGGCCGGGGGAGAGCTGATACGGCGTGCCCGCGCGCCTCAGCGCGGTCAGCACGTCGAACTCCCAGGGCTCCAGCTGGTGCTCGGAAAAGGCGAGCCGGCGTGCGCGGTCCAGATGCCGGGCCAGTCTGCTCACCCGGCTGAGCACTTCCAGCGGCTCCACGTCGAGGTCCGGGCGCTCCCGGCGCCACGCTGCGACCAGCCGATCGACCTCGTCCTCCATGGAGATCAGTGTAGTGGTTGTGTCGACGTGAAGTCTCTTGACCTCAAGTCTCTTGACGTCAAGATAATCTTGGGGGGAGAGTGGGAGACATGACGAACTCCGTGTCCAACCCCGTCTGGGACCCCGGCCAGTACCTGCGGCACGCCGGTCACCGGGCCCGCCCCTTCGCCGACCTCCTCGCCCGCGTCCCCGCCCTGCCCACGGCGGCACCCCGCATCGCCGACCTCGGCTGCGGGCCGGGCAACGTCACCGTCCTGCTCACCGAACGCTGGCCTCACGCGCACGTCACCGGCTACGACAACTCACCCGAGATGCTCGACAAGGCCCACACCGACCACGAGGGCCCCACGGCCGGCGGCGGCCGCCTGGACTTCGCCCCCGCCGACGTGCGCACCTGGACGCCCGAGGAGCCGTACGACCTGATCGTCTCCAACGCCACCCTCCAGTGGGTGCCGGGCCACACCGACCGGTTCGCCGACTGGATCACCGCCCTCAGGCCGGGCGGCACCGTCGCCTTCCAGGTGCCCGACAACATCGACGCCCCGCTGCACGCCCTGATGCGCGACCTCGCCGGGACGCCCCGCTGGAAGGACCGCCTCGCCGACGTCCTGCGCCGCACCGACTCCGTGCACACCCCCGGCGCCTATCTGGACCGCCTCGCCCGCCTCGGATGCGCGGCCGACGTGTGGCAGACGACGTACTACCACGTCCTCGAGGGCGAGGACCCGGTCCTGGACTGGGTGAAGGGCACCGGCCTCAGGCCCGCCCTGACCGCGCTCGCCGACGACCCCGAGGCACGCGAGGCGTTCCTCACCGAGTACCGGGACCTGCTGCGGCAGGCCTACCCGAGCGCGCCGTACGGCACGGTCATGCCGTTCCGCCGCCTGTTCGCCGTCGCCACGAAGGAGGCCTGAGGATGCTCGCCGCCGTCGACCACGTCCAGCTCGCCGCCCCGCCCGGCTCGGAGGACGCCCTGCGGTCGTACTACGCCGGCATCCTCGGCATGACCGAGATCCCCAAGCCCCCGGTACTGGCCGCGCGCGGCGGCTGCTGGTTCCAGGCCGGTGCCGTCCAGCTCCACCTCGGCATCGAGAACGACTTCCGGCCGGCGAAGAAGGCCCACCCGGGGCTACGGGTGACGGAGATCGAGGCGTACGCCGCCCGGCTCGAAACCCTCGGCGCCCCAGTGACCTGGGACGACAACCTCCCCGGCCATCTGCGCTTCTACTCGCAGGACCCGGTGGGCAACCGGCTGGAGTTCCTCCAGCCCCGGTAACCGTGGCCCCCCGGGCTACGCCCTGCGGTGTCCGATCAGCCGCGGCTTCTGCTCCAGCCCGTCCAGCCCGTGCCACGCCAGGTTCACCAGGTGCGCCGCGACCTCCGCCTTCTTCGGGCGGCGGACGTCCAGCCACCACTGGCCCGTCAGGGCGACCATGCCGACCAGGGCCTGGGCGTACAGCGGGGCGAGCTTCGGGTCGAAGCCCCGGCTCTTGAACTCGCGGCCCAGGATGTCCTCCACCTGCGTGGCGATGTCGGAGATCAGCGAGGCGAAGGAGCCCGTCGACTGCGGGATGGGGGAGTCACGGACCAGGATGCGGAAGCCGTCCGTGTTCTCCTCGATGTAGTCCAGCAACGCGAACGCCGCCTGCTCGCACAGCTCACGCGGGTGCCCGGCGGTCAGCGAACTGGTCACCATGTCCAGCAGGCGCCGCATCTCGCGGTCCACCACCACCGCGTACAGCCCCTCCTTGCCGCCGAAGTGCTCGTACACCACCGGCTTGGACACCCCGGCCTTCGCCGCGATCTCCTCCACCGACGTGCCCTCGAAGCCCTTCGCCGCGAAGAGGGTGCGACCGATCTCCAGCAGCTGCTGGCGGCGCTCGGCGCCGGTCATCCGGGTCCGGCGGGTCCGCCGCTGCTTATCGTTGCTGGAGGTGCTGCTGGAGTCGGTCGCCACGGCCTCCATCATGCCGTCTCAGCGGCAGCCTTCCGGCTCCGGGAGTCGTCATCACCGGTGTTCCGGCGCGAATCGATACGCGAGCGTGACGGCCAGCGCACGTCGTACGCCCAGCCGAGCCGCTCGAAGATCCGGATGAAGCGGGCCGAGGAGTCGATCTGGCCGCGCATCACCCCGTGCCGCGCCGAGGTCGGGTCGGCGTGGTGCAGGTTGTGCCACGACTCACCGCACGACAGCACCGCCAGCCACCACACGTTGCCCGAACGGTCCCGCGACTTGAACGGCCGCTTGCCCACCGCGTGACAGATCGAGTTGATCGACCACGTCACATGGTGCAGCAACGCCACCCGGACGAGCGAACCCCAGAAGAACCCGGTGAACGCGCCCCACCAGGACATCGTCGCCAGACCGCCGACCAGCGGCGGCAGCGCGAGCGACACGGCCGTCCACATCACGAACTGGCGGGAGATCGCCCGGATCGCCGGGTCCTTGATCAGATCCGGCGCGTACTTCTCCTGCGGGGTCTGCTCCTCGTCGAACATCCAGGCGATATGGGCCCACCACAGGCCCTTCATCAGCGCCGGAACCGTCTCCCCGAACCGCCACGGAGAGTGCGGGTCGCCCTCGGCGTCGGAGAACTTGTGATGCCTGCGGTGATCGGCCACCCAGCGCACCAGGGGGCCCTCGACGGCCAGCGACCCCATGATCGCCAACGCGATCCTGAGCGGCCGCCTGGCCTTGAACGAACCATGGGTGAAGTACCGGTGGAAACCGATCGTGATGCCGTGGCACCCCAGGAAGTAGAAGAAGACCAGCAGGCCCAGATCGAGCCAGCTCACCCCCCAGCCCCAGGCCAGCGGCACGGCCGCCACCAGTGCCAGGAACGGCACGATGATGAACAGGAGCAGCGTGATCTGTTCGATCGAACGCTTCTGCTCGCCGCCCAGCGTGGCGGAGGGAGTGTGAGTGTCGGTGGCCTTCCGGGCTTCTTCGATCACATCGGAACTCGTCGAGGTCATGCGCGTCCCCTGTGGGGTCGAGGGTCGGGGCAGATAGCCGGGCCGCCGGGACCGGGCGGGAGTGAACGTACTTCCCTGAAGGTCACTTCCCTACGGTTCCGTAACCTACGGCGTCGTAAGTATGGCAGCGTGTCGCGCCCCGGCAAGAGCCCGACAGCCTGCGCGTCCGCGCGGACACCTATCCTTGGACTCGGTCGGACAGCGCGGTCCGCTGAAGTTTCCTTCCCGGACACTCCGGCCCGTATGCCGCGCCCGCCGCGCGGCAGCCGGACGGGTCCCCCTCCCAGCTGAGCTTCACCACTGCAAGGAGCCGCACCTGTGAGCAGTGCCGACGACCAGACCACCACGACCGGCAGCGAGCTGCGCGCCGACATCCGCCGACTGGGTGATCTCCTGGGCGAGACCCTCGTACGGCAGGAGGGCCCCGAGCTCCTCGAGCTGGTCGAGAAGGTCCGCCGCCTCACCCGCGAGGACGGCGAGGCCGCTGCCGAGCTGCTGCGCGGCACCGAACTGCAGACCGCGGCCCAACTGGTCCGCGCCTTCTCCACCTACTTCCACCTCGCCAACGTCACCGAACAGGTGCACCGCGGCCGCGAGCTGCGCGCCCGCCGCGCCGCCGAGGGCGGCCTCCTCGCCCGTACGGCCGACCGGCTCAAGGACGCCGACCCCGAGCACCTGCGCCAGACGGTCGAGCACCTGAACGTTCGCCCGGTGTTCACGGCACACCCCACCGAGGCCGCACGCCGGTCCGTCCTCAACAAGCTCCGGCGCATCGCCGCACTCCTGGACACCCCCGTCCTCGACTCCGACCGCCGCCGCCACGACGTCCGCCTCGCCGAGAACATCGACCTGGTGTGGCAGACCGACGAGCTGCGCGTCGTACGGCCCGAGCCCGCCGACGAGGCCCGCAACGCCATCTACTACCTCGACGAACTGCACGCCGACGCGGTCGGTGACGTCCTGGAGGACCTGACGGCCGAGCTGGAGCGCGTCGGCGTCAAGCTCCCCGACGCCACCCGCCCCCTCACCTTCGGCACCTGGATCGGCGGCGACCGCGACGGCAACCCCAACGTCACCCCCCAGGTCACCTGGGACGTCCTCATCCTCCAGCACGAGCACGGCATCAACGACGCCCTGCAGATGATCGACGAACTGCGCGGCCTGCTCTCCAACTCCATCCGCTACGCCGGGGCCACCGAAGAGCTGCTGGAGTCCCTGCAGGCCGACCTGGAGAAGCTGCCCGAGATCAGCCCCCGCTACAAGCGCCTCAACGCCGAGGAGCCCTACCGGCTCAAGGCCACCTGCATCCGGCAGAAGCTGGAGAACACCAAGCAGCGCCTCGCCACGGGCACCCCGCACGAGACCGGCCGCGACTACCTCGGCACCGGCGAACTGCTCGCCGACCTCCGCCTCGTCCAGACCTCGCTGCGCGAGCACCGCGGCGGCCTCCTCGCCGACGGCCGCCTCGGCCGCGTCATCCGCACCCTGGCCGCCTTCGGCCTCCAGCTCGCCACCATGGACGTCCGCGAACACGCCGACGCCCACCACCACGCCCTCGGCCAGCTCTTCGACCGCCTCGGCGAGGAGTCCTGGTGCTACACCGACATGCCCCGCGAGTACCGCACCCGGCTCCTCGCCAAGGAACTGCGCTCCCGCCGCCCGCTGGCCCCCACCCCCGCACCCGTCGACGCGGCCGGCGCCAAGACCCTCGGCGTCTTCGAGACCGTCAAGCGCGCCCTGGAGGTCTTCGGCCCCGAGGTCATCGAGTCCTACATCATCTCCATGTGCCAGGGCGCCGACGACGTCTTCGCCGCCGCCGTCCTCGCCCGCGAGGCCGGCCTGGTCGACCTGCACGCCGGCTGGGCCAAGATCGGCATCGTGCCGCTGCTGGAGACCACCGACGAGCTGCGCGCCGCCGACACCATCCTCGAGGACATGCTCTCCGACCCGTCCTACCGGCGCCTGGTCGCGCTGCGCGGCGACGTCCAGGAGGTCATGCTCGGCTACTCCGACTCCTCCAAGTTCGGCGGCATCACCACCAGCCAGTGGGAGATCCACCGCGCCCAGCGCCGCCTGCGCGACGTGGCCCACCGCTACGGCGTACGCCTGCGCCTCTTCCACGGCCGCGGCGGCACCGTCGGCCGCGGCGGCGGCCCCTCCCACGACGCCATCCTCGCCCAGCCCTGGGGCACCCTGGAAGGCGAGATCAAGGTCACCGAGCAGGGCGAGGTCATCTCCGACAAGTACCTCATCCCGTCCCTGGCCCGGGAGAACCTGGAACTGACCGTCGCCGCCACCCTCCAGGCCTCCGCCCTGCACACCGCCCCCCGCCAGTCCGACGAGGCCCTGGCCCGCTGGGACGCGGCGATGGACGTGGTCAGCGATGCCGCACACGCCGCGTACCGCCGCCTGGTCGAGGACCCGGACCTCCCGGCCTACTTCTTCGCCTCCACCCCCGTGGACCAGCTCGCCGACCTGCACCTCGGCTCCCGCCCCTCCCGGCGCCCCGACTCCGGCGCCGGCCTCGACGGCCTGCGCGCCATCCCGTGGGTGTTCGGCTGGACCCAGTCCCGGCAGATCGTCCCCGGCTGGTTCGGCGTCGGCTCCGGCCTCAAGGCCCTGCGCGAAGCCGGCCTCGACACCGTGCTCGACGAGATGCACGAGCAGTGGCACTTCTTCCAGAACTTCATCTCCAACGTCGAGATGACCCTCGCGAAGACCGACCTGCGCATCGCCCAGCACTACGTCGACACCCTCGTCCCCGACGACCTCAAGCACGTCTTCGACACCATCAGGGCCGAGCACGAGCTGACCGTCCGCGAGGTCCTGCGCGTCACCGGCGAGCGCGAACTGCTCGACGCCCAGCCCGCGTTGCGGCAGACCTTCACCATCCGCGACGCCTACCTGGACCCGATCTCCTACCTCCAGGTCACCCTGCTCAAGCGCCAGCGCGACGCGGCCGAGGCAGGCGCGGAACCCGACCCGCTGCTCTCCCGCGCCCTGCTCCTCACCGTCAACGGCGTAGCGGCGGGCCTGCGCAACACCGGCTGAGCAGCTACGAAAAAAAGGGTGCCCCCGAGGTCGTACGACCCAGGGGGCACCCTTTTTCAGAGAGTCACTGCACCGCCGCGAACGCCGCCGTCAGCAACCCCACCCCGGACAGCCCCAGCACCCACGCCACCCGCGTCAGCCGCATCCCGCCCGCGACCACCACCGACGCCAGCAACAGTGCCCCGCCGAGCGGCACCCAGGCGTACAGGATCCCCGCCGGCCCCGACCGCACCGCGTCCGACGTACCCGGCTTCAGGACGACGTCGTACGTCTGCCCCTTCCGTACCGCGACGGACTCCGGCAGCTCCACGCGCGCCCGTGCCCCCGCCCCCGCCGACGTCGGCGTGAACGGACCGCTGCACGTACCCCCGGCGCACGCCGTCACCCGGACCGTACCGGCCTCACGCCCCTTCGCCAGCATCACGTGCTGCGCGGTCCCCCAGGAACCCCACACCCCGGCGAACAGAATCAGCGCGGCGACCGCGCCCATGGCCGCGACCCGCCCGAACCGCAGCGCGGACACGGACACCTGACGGGCTGAGCTGGCTGTGGCAGGCATGGCCGGGATCATTGGCCATACCCGCACAGCGGGTCAACTCCCGTGTCCGCCGTAGAAGTACATGTCAGGAGTTGTACGTGCTCTGCGCCCGCTCCAGCCCCTCCGCCAGCAGACACTCCACCGCGTCCGCCGCCCGGTCCACGAAGTAGTCCAGCTCCTTGCGCTCCGCCGACGAGAAGTCCTTCAGCACGAAGTCCGCCACCTGCATCCGCCCCGGCGGCCGCCCGATCCCGAACCGCACCCGGTGATAGTCCGCACCCATCGCCTTCGTCATCGACTTCAGCCCGTTGTGCCCGTTGTCCCCGCCGCCCAGCTTCAGCCGCAGCACGCCGTAGTCGATGTCCAGCTCGTCATGGACCGCGACGATGTTCGCCACGGGCACCTTGTAGAAGTCGCGCAGCGCGTTCACCGGCCCGCCCGACAGATTCATGTACGACGTCGGCTTGACGATGACGACCCGCCGGCTCGCCGGCCCCACCGGACCGATCCGCCCCTCCAGCACCTGCGCCTGCGCCTTGCCCGCCCGCTTGAACTTCCCCCCGATCCGCTCCGCGAGCAGGTCCACCACCATGAACCCGACGTTGTGCCGGTTCATGGCGTACTCCGGCCCGGGATTACCGAGCCCGACGATCAGCCAGGGATCACTGGCGGGGGTGGTCACGTCCATGTCTCCTTGATACGCGCCAGCCGCCGCTCCCCGGGAGGGAAGCAGCGGCTGAACAGATGATGACGCCTACGGCGATCAGGCCTCCGCGGCCTCTTCCGCACCCTCGGCGGCCTCGCCCTCGGTCTCCTCGGCCTGGGCCTGCAGGACCTGCAGCACGACCGCGTCCTCCTCGACGGCCAGGGTCACGCCGTTCGGCAGCGTGATGTCCTTGGCGTGGACGGAGGCACCGGCCGCCAGACCCTCGACGGAGACCGTCACGGCCTCGGGGATGTGCGTGGCCTCGGCCTCGACCGTCAGCGTGTTCAGGACGTGCTCGAGCAGGTTGCCACCCGGGGCCAGCTCGCCCTCGGCGTGCACCGGAACCTCGACCGTGACCTTCTCGCCACGCTTGACCAGCAGCAGGTCGACGTGCTCCAGGAAGCCCTTGATCGCGTCACGCTGGACGGCCTTCGGGATCGCCAGCTCGTTGGTCTTGCCGTCGATGTCCAGGGAGATCAGGACGTTCGGCGTACGCAGCGCCAGCAGCAGGTCGTGGCCCGGCAGGGTCAGGTGCAGCGGCTCGGAGCCGTGACCGTACAGAACACCCGGAACCTTGCTGTCGCGGCGGATGCGACGGGCGGCACCCTTGCCGAACTCGGTACGGGTCTCGGCGGAGATCTTCACCTCGGACATGCTGATCACTCCTCGTAGAGGTAGGAACGGACGGGGTCACCCGGCCACGAACGGCCTGCTACGAAGAGCGCGTCGATAACGGACCGCCGTAATCGCAGACACGACTACGGCCTCCCTCGCCGAGCAACTTCGTCAGTCTACTCGGACCGGGAGGCCGTACCCAAAACGATCACCAGCGAGCGCTAGCGCACGGTGCGCAGAAACCTCACTGCTCGTCGAAGAGGCTGGTCACCGAACCATCCTCGAAGACCTCACGCACCGCACTCGCGATCGTCGGAGCGATCGACAGCACCCTGATCTTGTCCAGATCCCGGCCCAGCTCCGCCGGCGTCGGCAGCGTGTTCGTGAACACGAACTCGCTCACCCGGGAGTTCTTCAGCCGGTCCGCGGCCGGACCCGACAGCACACCGTGCGTCGCGGTGACGATCACGTCCTCGGCACCGTGCGCGAACAGCGCGTCGGCAGCCGCACAGATCGTGCCACCGGTGTCGATCATGTCGTCGACCAGCACACACACCCGGCCCTTGACCTCACCCACGACCTCGTGGACGGTCACCTGGTTCGCCACGTCCTTGTCACGCCGCTTGTGCACGATCGCCAGCGGCGCACCCAGCCGGTCGCACCAGCGGTCCGCCACCCGCACCCGGCCCGCGTCCGGAGACACGACCGTCAGCTTGTCCCGGTCCACCTTCTCGCCCACATAGTCGGCGAGCAGCGGCAGCGCGAACAGATGGTCCACCGGACCGTCGAAGAACCCCTGAATCTGATCCGTGTGCAGATCCACCGTCAGAATCCGGTCGGCACCCGCCGTCTTCATCAGATCCGCGACCAGACGCGCCGAAATCGGTTCACGACCCCGGTGCTTCTTGTCCTGCCGCGCGTAACCGTAGAACGGCACGATCACCGTGATGGAGCGCGCCGACGCACGCTTCAGCGCGTCGATCATGATCAACTGCTCCATGATCCACTGGTTGATCGGAGCCGTGTGGCTCTGGATCACGAAGCAGTCCGCACCACGTGCCGACTCCTGGTACCGGACGTAGATCTCGCCATTGGCGAAGTCGAAGGCCTTCGTCGGGACGACCCCGACACCCAGCTGCTGGGCGACCTCCTCGGCAAGCTCGGGGTGGGCGCGGCCGGAGAAGAACATCAACTTCTTCTCGCCGGTCGTCTTGATCCCGGTCACAGCACAGTCTCCTCAGAGGTGTCTCAGCAGCGGGTATGCACTTGTGTGGATGTGCACTTATCACGGTACGCCGTGTTTGGCGCACACGATTCCGGTCAGTCCTCGTTCTCGCCCTGCCGGGACGCCACCTCGGCCGCCTTCGCCGCCGCGCTCCCCGGACGCTTCCGGGCCACCCAGCCCTCGATATTCCGCTGCTGACCACGGGCCACGGCCAGCGAACCGGGCGGCACATCCTTCGTGATCACGGACCCGGCAGCGGTGTAAGCACCGTCCCCGACCGTGACAGGAGCCACAAACATGTTGTCCGAACCCGTCCGGCAGTGCGACCCGACGGTGGTGTGGTGCTTCTCCTGACCGTCGTAGTTCACGAAGACACTCGCGGCACCGATGTTCGTGTACTCACCGATCGTCGCGTCACCCACATAGGAGAGATGCGGCACCTTCGTGCCCTCCCCGATGGACGCGTTCTTCGTCTCGACGTACGTACCGATCTTGCCCTTCGCACCCAGCCGGGTACCGGGCCGCAGATAGGCGTACGGCCCCACGGACGCGTTCGGACCGATGTGAGCGGAGTCGGACACCGTGTTGTCCACCCGCGCCCCCGCCTCGACCCGGGTGTCCTTCAGCCGGCTGTTCGGCCCGACCTCGGCGCCCTCGCCGATGTGCGTGGAACCGGTGAGCTGCGTACCCGGGTGCACGACGGCGTCCCGCTCGAAGGTGACGGTCACGTCGATCCATGTGGTGGCCGGGTCGACGACGGTGACCCCGTCGAGCATCGCTCGCGTGAGGAGCCGGTCGTTGAGAATCCGCCGCGCCTCGGCGAGCTGCACCCGGTTGTTGATCCCGGCGATCTCCCGGTGATCACCGGCCACGGAGGCGCCGACGCGGTGCCCGGCCTCGCGCAGGATCCCGAGCACGTCGGTGAGGTACTCCTCACCCTGGCTGTTGTCCGTCCGCACCTTCTTCAGCGCGTCCGCCAGCAACTGCCCGTCGAACGCGAACACCCCGCTGTTGATCTCCCGGATCGCCCGCTGGGCGTCGGTGGCGTCCTTGTGCTCGACGATGGCGGTGACAGCACCGGTGGCGTCGTCGCGCACGATCCGGCCGTACCCGGTCGCGTCCGGCACCTCGGCGGTCAGCACGGTCACGGCGTTGCCGTCGGCGGCGTGGGTCCCGGCGAGCTGCTTCAGCGTGTCGGCGGTGAGCAGGGGCGTGTCCCCACAGACGACCACGACGGTCCCGTCCACGGCCCCGCCCAGCTCCTCCAGCCCCATCCGTACGGCGTGCCCGGTGCCGTTCTGCTCGGCCTGCACGGCGGTCCTGGTGTCCGGGTCGATCTCGGCGAGGTGCGCGGCGACCTGCTCACGGGCGTGGCCTACGACGACGACAAGGTTCTGCGGGTCCAACTCACGAGCAGCGGCCAGCACATGGCCCACGAGGGAACGGCCGCAGATCTGGTGCAGGACCTTCGGTGTGGCCGACTTCATACGGGTGCCCTCACCCGCTGCGAGAACGACGACGGCGGCCGGGCGGATGGCGCTCACGGGGGTTGCCCTTCGGCTGGGGGTGAGTGGGATACAGCCGCAGGATACCGGGGGGACTTCTGGCGGACATGAGAGCGGGCCCTGACGGGGAGGTCAGGGCCCGAACCTAGGTTTTGTGTGCTGTGGCTCCCCCGCAAGGATTCGAACCTTGTCCTACTAGATCCAAAATCTAGTGTGCTGCCAGTTACACCACGGGGGACAGCGCTTCAGACCTTACCCGAGACGTGCCTCGGCTTGGGCCACGATTCCGGCCCACCAGCCTTCGATGCGGTTGTACAAGTGGGCGCTCCTGGCTACACCGATGACCAGGCACCCGTGGTAGTCGTCTCCGGCGTTCTTGCGGACTGTCTTCGGGTTGTGCTTCTTCAGCGTCGGCTTGGCGAAGACCGACGTGTCGATGTCGGCGACGGCGGCCCAGAAGCGATGCGCCGCCTCGACGTCTGCCGACTCGTGGATGAGCAACCGGAAAGTCAGGCGTTCGCGGTCTACCTCGAGCAGGTCCAGCCAAGCCAGGTAGGTCTTGATCACACCAGGGTCGCTGTTGACGAAGATCGCGCGCTCGCGGCGGTCGTAGGGCTTGCTCTTCGATCCTTCTGCCCAGTAGAGCGCGACGCCCACCATGAAGAGATCGCGATCGGTGAGTTCGCTGTTCTCTCGCTGCGCAGCGACCTTGGTCTGCTCGCGTTTCTCCCGCTCTGTGGCGCGGCGCTTTGCCAGGCCCTCCTGCATGAGCGTGCGTTGCTCCTCCGGTGTGTATCGAGGCTCGGGCCGCGGCAGATCTCGTACCCACAGCGACACCGAACTCCGCGAGCACCCCAGCTCCGCCTCGATCTGGTCGTACGTCCACCCCTGGAGCCGTAGCTCCCGGGCCTTCGCGCGGAGGTCGTCCTTCGCGTTCGGGCGCTTGGTCCACTCCGGCGGCGGCTCCCCCTTCACCAGCTGGTTGAGGATGTCGTTGTTGAAGATCTTCAGCTCGTCGCGGATCTGCCGGAGGCTGAGCCCCGCCCGCCGTAAGGCCACCGCCCGATCCCGCAGCCCCTCGAAGTCGGCGTATTTGCCAGGTGCATGTGTCATACGCATACCGTCCGGGCGGAATGGTGTGTTCCGGGGCCGAAGGGGAGCGGTTCACCAGCTCGAGGGATACCGGGTGGTTTCGAGGTCGTTCGATCACGGAGTGTGGTGTGTCGTGGGTGGGGAAAGTCGCCGGAAATGGCGGACCGGTCGCCCGTAGGCTGGATGCATGACCGTGACGGGGGAAGAGGCCACCAGGGGCATGACCGGCCCGTGGTGGTGGGCCAGGTGGCGTAGTGCGGTGCTGGACGGGGGGCTCGCGCTGGTGTCGGCCCTGGAGTGCGGTGCGGAGGGGATTCCGTTCGCGCGGGACGCGGGGATACCGGTGTCCCTGGGGATCGTGTTCGGGCTGATCGCCGGTTCGGTGCTGCTGGTGCGGCGCAAGTGGCCGATCGCCGTCGTGCTGGTCGCGATCGCGATCACGCCGGCCGAGATGGGTTTCCTGATGGGGATCGTCGGCCTGTACACGCTGGCGTCGTGCGAGCTGCCCCGGCGGATCATCGGCGCGCTGTCGGGGATGTCGTTACTGGCCACGATGATCGTGACGTTCGTGCGGGTGCGGCAGAGCATGGCGCGTGGCGATCTGACGATGGGTGACTGGTTCGTGCCGTTCGCGGCGGTGACGACGTCGTTGGGGCTGACGGCTCCGCCGTTGCTGTTCGGGCTGTATGTGGGTGCGCGGCGGCGGTTGATGGAGAGCTTGCGGGAGCGGGCGGACAGTCTGGAGCGGGAGCTTCAGTTGCTGGCGGAGCGGGCCGAGGAGCGGGCGGAGTGGGCGCGTAACGAGGAGCGGACGCGGATCGCGCGGGAGATGCATGACGTGGTGGCGCACCGGGTGTCGTTGATGGTGGTGCATGCGGCGGCGTTGCAGGCGGTGGCGCGGAAGGATCCGGAGAAGGCGGTGCGGAACGCCGCGCTGGTGGGGGATATGGGGCGGCAGGCGCTGACCGAGTTGCGGGAGATGCTCGGGGTGTTGCGGGCCGGTGAGGATGTGGGTGGCCGGCGGGGTGCGGGGGTGCCGTTGGCGGCGGTGGGGGAGGCGGCCGCGGCGGCTGCGTCGCGGGCGGTGGACGAGGCGGTGTCCGGGGAGGGGCCGTGTCTGTCGGAGTTGGACGAGTTGGTGGGGCAGTCGGCGGCGGCGGGGATGGTCGTGGAGCTGTCGGTGATGGGGGAGGTGCGGTCGTATGCGGCGGAGGTCGAGCAGACGGCGTACCGGGTGGTGCAGGAGGCGTTGACGAACGTGCACAAGCATGCGGCGGGTGCGAAGACGCATGTGCGGCTGGCGCATCGGGTGTCGGAGATCGCGATGCAGGTGGAGAACGAGGCGCCGCCGGAGCCGGGTTCGGTGGGGGCGGTGCGGTTGCCGTCGGGGGGTAACGGTCTGGTGGGGATGCGGGAGCGGGTCGCGGCGCTGGGTGGGGTGTTTGTGTCGGGGCCGACGGATGCGGGGGGTTTTCGGGTGTCGGCGGTGATTCCGGCGGCTTGATCCGGTGTCTCAGCCGGCGGTGAGGCGTACGGGTTCGATGCCGGTGATGAGGGTGGCGAGGGCGTGGTCGATGTCGGGGCCGACGTACCAGTCGCCGGTGTGGTCGAGGGTGTAGACGCGGCCTTCGGCGTCGATGGCGAGGGCGGCGGCGGTGTCGGTCTCCTCGCCGAGGGGGCACAGTTCGGTGCCGAGGGCGCGGCCGAGGTCGCCGAGGGTGCGGGCGAGGTGGCGGCCGTGCAGGGGGTCGAGGTGGAGGGTGGCGGGGGCGATCTGGCGGCCGGGTCCGCCGGGGGTGATGTGGAGGCCGCCGAATTCGGCCCAGGCTTCGACGGCGGCGGGGAAGACGGTGTGCCGGTGTCCGGCGGGTGAGGTGTGTTCGCGCAGGGCGTCGGCCCAGATCTCGGCCTGTTTTATGTCCCAGCGTCCGGGTTGCCAGCCGGCGGCGCGCAGGGCGGCGTCGACGGGGACGGGGAAGCGGGTGGTGGTGGCGCGGTCGGGGTGCATCTGCCCTTCGATCGTCGTGCTGGCGTGGTCGTACTGGGGTTGACGGTGGTGGTCAGCCGTCGGTTGCCGTGGGGTCGACGATGTGGACGCCGAAGTGGGCGCTGAGGGCGGTGCAGGCGCGGCAGGGGGTGGCGAAGCTGCCGTGGAGGGGGTCGCCGTCCTCGCGTATGCGGCGGGCGGTGAGTTTGGCGTTCTTGAGGGTTTTGCGGGCTTCGCCGTTGGTCATGGGTTTGCGGGCGGCGCGTTTGCTGCGGGTGGCGTCGGCGGCGGTGATGTGCCGGGAGATGAGGATGGTTTCGGCGCAGCGGCCGGTGAAGCGGTCGCGTTGGGCGCTGGTGAGGGTGTCGAGGAAGTCCTGGACGAGGGGGTGCAGGGCGGGGGGTTGGTCGCTGCGGGCGGCGGTGCCGGTGAGGGTGGCGCCGCGGACGGAGAGGGCGGCGGCGACGGTGGGCAGGATGCCGTCGCGGCGGTGGCGGAGGGTCGGGGTGGGGGGTGTGTCGGTGCCGCTCCAGCCGATGCGGGGGTCGCCGGAGCGCACGTCGGTACCTCCGTGGTGCAAGGTATTCATGATCGTTCTCCCCTCCCCGGGCGTCCCCCGAAGGACACAGGGTGCCAAATGCCGTGGCTGGTGCGGAAGCTGGGGCGGTGCGACACGCCAGGGCCGGGGTCGGTCGTCACGGTGGGGTGACGGCTGGTCACGGAGGTGGAGGTGTGGTCGCGGAGGGGGTTTTTCCGGGGATGCGGTGGAAGCGGAGGGGTGGTTTCCCCGGGGATGAGGTGGGCCGGTGACCGGGGTGCGTGTACCGCATAGGCTGTCGCCATCCGCGATCGACACCGCCGATTGAGGCCAGAGAGAACGCCGCAGGGGGCTACCGCCATGACGACAGGTCGGCTCGGGCAGCAAGCCGCGCCACCGAACGCGGCCTACGCCGGGCAGGTCGTGCACTTCCCGGATCCGGTCCGGGCGGCACGTCACCCGAGAGGGGTACGGGTCGACGAGCGCGGTTACCCGGATTTCTCGCCGTACGCGCGCGTGGCGGTGGAGATCGCCGAGCCGCCGGACGGGTTCGGGGTCGACGAGTTGCGGCTGACGGACTTCGTGTCGGCGAACGCGGCGCTGGCTGCGGCGGAGCACGAGTTGTGGGACACGGTGCCGGATGTGGCGACGCCGCACGGCTGGACGTGGCATCACGTGGCGGGTACGCGGCGGCTGGAGCTGGTTCCGGTCGAGGTGAAGGCGTTGCTGCGGCATCACGGCGGGATCGCGACGGCGCCGGTGGACCACGGCAAGCGTGGGACGCGGCCGTTGCAGGAGACGCGGCCGGCGCATTTCGGGTTGCCGAAGTCGGGTGTGGCGGTGACGGAGTCGCAGGTGCAGGGGGTCGAGGAGGATCTCGGTTACCGGCTTCCGGGTGCGTACCGCTCGTTCCTGAAGGCTGCGGGTGGGTGTGCGCCGGTGGGTACGGCGCTGGATGCCGACCTGGGTCTGCTGGTGGACCAGCCGTTCTTCACGGTGCGGGACGAGGCGGCGGTCAATGACCTGGTGTACGTGAACAAGTGTCTGCGTGACCATCTGACTAAGGATTACCTGGGTGTCGTGTTCGTCCAGGGCGGTCTGCTCGCGGTGAAGGTGAGGGGTGAGCGGCCGGGTTCGGTGTGGTTCTGCGCGTACGACGATGTGCGGGACGTGGATCCGTCGTGGTCGCCGGCTGAGCGGGTGGAGCGGTTGCTGCTGCCTGCGGGTGACGATTTCGACGCGTTCCTGTCCCGGCTGGCGGGTAGTCCGCCGGAGTTGGAGACGGTGGCGAATCTGATGGTCGACGGTGGTTTCGCCCGTGTCGTCCCGGTGTCTTCCGGTTCGGCGTCGTCCGGTCCGGTGGGGGAGTGAGCTTCAGGCGATGGTGACCTACGCGCAGGCGCAGGAGCGCGCCGAGGAGTGGATCAACGGTGACGTGCCCGCGTACCAGCATCGTGAGGTGCGGGTGCGGGAGTTCGAGCTGGGTTTCGTGGTGTGGGGCGAGGACCGTGCGGAGGGTCCGCGTTCGGACGCGGGTGCGCAGCGGCTCGTCATCGCGCGGGACAGCGGGGAGGCGACGCTGTGGCCGGCGTTGCCGGTGGGTGAGGTGATCCGCCGGTTCGAGGAGGAGTACGGCGGTCCCGACGGCCCGCAGGACGCGGCTCCGGCTCCGGCGCCGGCCCGGGTCGACCTGAATCAGACGTCGTTCCTGCTGACTCCTCCGGAGTGGTTGCAGGAGGCGGCGGACAAGCTGGGCATCGGGGAGCGGCGTCCGGAGGGGGCGTCCGCCGCGGTGGCTTCTTCCGGGACGGGTGCCGGGGTTTCGGGGGCCGGTGGCGGAGGGCTCGCGGAGACGCAGGCCGGGGTGCCGGCGGGGGCGCCCGGCGCGTCCGGTGTGCCCGCTTCCGGGGATGTGCGTCCGGGGGGTGTTCCGGCCGCGGATGTGCCGGTGGGTGCCACGCCGTGGGCCGGTACCGACACGAACGCGGGCTCCGGTGACGACGACCGTTCCGTGCCGTTGCCGGCGACGGTGTTCGCGCCGCCGCTGAGCGAGCCCGACGAGGGTCCCCGGCCGCCGGTGTCCACGCCGGAGGCGAAGACGGCGCTGATGTCGGGGGGCAGCCAGCTGCCGCCGACGGCGGTCGCGCCGGCGCTCGATGCGTCCCAGCTGCCGGGCGCGCAGGGCGGTCCGTCCGTCCCGGGTGGTGCGCCGGGCGTGCCTGGGGCGCCTGCCGCGCCGGGTGTGCCGCAGGGCAGCACGCCCCCGCCTCCGCCGCCCGGCACGCCGCCGTACGGCTACCCGCAGGCGCCGGGTGTGCCTGGTGCGCCCGGGGCGCCTGCCGCTCCTGCCGCGCCGGGCATGCCGGGTGTGCCGCAGGGCAGCATGTCTCCGCCTCCGCCGCCCGGCTACCCGCAGGCGCCGGGCGCGACGGGCACGCCTCCGCCGGGCGTACCCGTCCAGCCGCCGACGCCCGGGGCCCCGTTCCCGCCTCCCGCCGCGCCGGGTGTGCCGCAGGGCAGCACGCCCCCGCCTCCGCGGGGCGCCCCTTCGTACGGCTATCCGCAGGGGGCTCCGGGCTACGGCTATCCGCAGGCGCCGGGTGACGCACCGCAGGCTCCGGCGGATCCGGGTACGTCCGGGCGGCGGCTCGCGCCGAACGCCGGGGACATCGCGGACGCCGCGACCAGCAAGGCGGCGCCGCCGCCGAGGAAGGCGCGTGGTGGAGCGGGTGCGCCACCTCCGCCGCCGGGGGCCCCCGGCGCGCCGGGCGCGCGCCCGGGTGCGGTGACTCCGCCCGCGCCGGGTGCGTCTGCGGGCGCGTACGTGCCGACGCAGCTTGCGCCGGCGCTCGGGCCGGAGGGGCTCGAGGCGCCGGGCATGCCGGGCGCTCCGGGCGCCCCCAACCCGCCTGCCGCGCCTCCGGGCAACGTGCACCACGCGGCCACGATGCTGGCCGACCCCAGCCAGCTGGGCGGGGGCGCACCGCAGCCCCCGGGCGCCCCGGGCATGCCTCCGGTACCCGGCGCCCCTGCGGCTCCGGGCGCCCCGGGCATGCCTCCCGCGCCCGGCGCTCCGCAGCCGCCGGGCGTTCCCGCGGGGCCTGGTGCGCCGGGTGGTGGCCGGGGTGCCGTGCACCAGGCGGAGACCATGCTGGCCGCGCCGCCGGTGGCGGGCCCGGGTGTGCCTCCGCCACCTTCCGCCCCGGGCGTTCCCGGCATGCCGCCGCCCGCCCCGGGGGCTCCCGGCATGCCGCCGGGCCCTGCGGGGGCTCCGCAGCCGATGCCGCCGGGCGCGCCTGCGCCGGGGCAGCCGGCGTACGGGTATCCGCAGCAGGGGCAGCCCACGGTCGGCCCCGGCTATCAGGCCGTGCTGCGCTACCGCGCGCAGGACGGTTCGGAGCAGCAGCTGATCCGGCGGTCGGCGCCGGGTACGCCGCACCCGGAGTGGCAGATCTTCCATGAGCTGCGGGCGATGAACGTGCCGTCGGACCAGGTGCTGGAGCTGCACACGGAGCTGGAGTCGTGTGCGCTGCCGGGCGCCTACTGCGCGCGGATGATCCGGGAGCAGTGGCCGCAGGCGCGGATCGCGAGCATCGCGCCGTACGGCACGGATCACGCGAGCCGGCAGCAGGGGATGCAGCAGTTGCTGGCGCACCAGGGCGAGTTGCACCAGGTGGCGGACGGGCCCGCGCGGCCCGCGCCGGTGCGGGCGCCGCTGCCGCCGGTGCAGGCGGTGCCGCCGGTCCCGCCGGAGGGGATCGCGCAGGAGCTGGCGGCGGCGTTCGGGCCGGGGGTCTTCCGGTTCGAGCAGCAGGCGGTGTCGCGGCAGGGCGTGCCGCCGGTCGTGGCGCACACGCTGGTCGTGGCCGGCCTGCCGCTGGACATCGGCCCGTTCTTCTGGGCGCAGGCCCAGCCGGGCCGTCCGGTGCCGACGCTGGCGGAGCTGGCGGCCGAGCGCGGGGTGCAGCCGGCGGCGGACGCGGGCTCGTACCTGGTGATGGGCACCGACTTCGGCAAGGCGATCTGTGTGCAGTACGGCACGGCGAACATCGTGGCCGTCCCTGTGGAGGCGGGGCCGGGCGGTGCTCCGGTGGCGCCGCAGTTCGTGAACAGCGGGCTGCCCGAGTTCGCGCGCTGCCTGGCGTTGCTGGGCCGGATGTGGCGGCTGAGGTACGGGCTGAACCAGGAGCAGGCGGGCCGTTGGACCGTCGACTTCCAGGCGCAGCTGGCCGCGCTGGACCCGGCGGCGCTCGGTTCGCCGGAGAGCTGGTGGGCGGTGCTGCTGGAGCAGATGTGGGACGGGTTGCTGTAGCGCACGCCGTCCGGGTGTGAGAGCGCGTCATGCCCTTCACGCACGCGTGTGAAGGGCATGACTGCCTGGCGTACCGCATCGCGGCCAACGCCTGTCTGAACGCCCTGGAGAGCCGCGCGCGGTGGTGCGGCGTTACCTGCGCGCCTTCGAGGCGGCCCGATGTGCCGGCGCGTGGAGCGTACGGCCGTGAACGGACAACCGGCGCTCGCGGCGTACGCGCCGAGCGGCGGGACGTGGTCCTCACCGGCAGCCTCGCCGTCGTGGACGCGTTGCGGCAGGAGGACCTGGTCGACGAGTACCGGCTCATGACCTTCCTGGTGGTGCTGGGGCAGGGCCGGCGGCTGTTCCCGGACGGGACTTCGCCGGCCGGGCTGGAGTGTCTGTCGGCGGCGCACGTCCCGCTCGGCCGCCGGCTGCCCGGGCTGCGCCGGTTCGCAGCGTGATCATCACCCTTGAGGAGGAGGTGCTGTAGCCGGCCGTACGCACCACGCCGGTCGTGAAGTGCGGGAATTGATGCGTGACGTGACTGCGGAGTGTCGCGTTATGAACACTTGCGCCCGATCCATCAAGATGTGCGCGAAATCATCCTGTCGTGTATGTCGTGGATGTCCGGTGGAGAGGGGTTCCCAGGGTGAGCAGTGCATCGATGCCGCCGCACGGCTTCGTGACCGTCCGGGGGCGCGGCTACCGCCCCGATCAGGTGGACGCCCATATGCGGGCGCTGTCGCACGACCGGGACGCCGCGTGGGAACGCGCCGCGCGGCTGACCGTGCTCGCCCGGGACATGGAGGCGGAGGCCACGCGGATGCGCGAGGCCGTCGCCCAGCTCGCACCGCAGACGTACGAGGCGCTCGGGGAGCGCGCGCAGCGCCTGTTCCAGTTCGTGCGGGAAGAGGCGGCGGACCTCCGTGAGCGCACGCGGCGTGAAGCGCGCGAACAGGTCGCGCAGGCCGAAGCGCGCGCCGAGGGCGTACGCCAGGAGGCGCAGGAAGCCGCGGACGCGCTCGGCGCGGAAGCCGACGAGCGCGCACGCCAGCGCCTCCTCGCCGCGCGTGCCGAAGCCGACGACCTCCGCATCGGCGCCCGGCGCGAGGTGAAGGAAGGGCGCGGGGAGGCGCTCGCGGCGTTGCGTGAGGTACGGCAGCGCACCACCGGCCTGCTCTCCGAGCAGGCCCGGGAGCATGCCGAGCGGTGGGCCGCGTTCGAGCGCGAGGAGGCCGAGCGGGCCGCCGCGCTGGACGCCCGGCTCGCCGAGCGGGTGAGCCGCGCCGAGGTCGCGCTGTCCGAGGCCAAGCGGGCCTTCGGGGAGGCCGAGGAGGCGGCGTGCCGTATGCAGGAGGAGGCACACGCGCGTGCCGTCGAGATCATCGCCGACGCGCGCGTGCGCGAGGAGCGCATCGTCCGCGAGACGGAGCAGGTGCTGCGCGAGCACGGCGAGACCTGGGACGACGTACGGGAGCAGATGGACCACGTCCGCAGCAGCCTGATCTCGCTGACGGGCAGGGCGGCCCTGGAGTAGCGTCAGGCGTCAACCGGACGCATCCGCTCACTCGTTGAGCACCGGAAACCGTCGCGGAGCCAGGAACAGCAGGACCAGGAAGGCCAGGGCCGCCGCGCAGGCCGCGCCGAGGTACACCGCGTGCACCGCGTCGGCGATCGCGTGCCGGGTCGCCTCGGGGGCCGTACCGGCGTCCAACGCGCGCGTGACGGAGTCCAGGTCGCCCGCGCCACCCAGGCGCGCGGCCAGCACCCCGTTGGCGACGGCGCCGAACAGCGAGGCGCCCAGGGTCTGTCCGGTCTGCCGGCAGAACAGCACGGACGCGGTCGTGGTGCCCCGCTCCGACCAGCCCACCGTCGACTGCACGCCGACGATCAGCGGCAGCTGGAACAGGCCCAGCGCGCCGCCCAGCAGCAGCATCAGCAGCGTCGGCTGCCACCACGACCCGGGATACGGCAGGAACGGGAACGCGAACAGGATCAGCGCCGCCAGGCCGATGCCGAGCAGCGCGGTGTCGCGGAAGCCGATGCGCCGGTAGACGTGCTGGCTGAACGCCGCCGACACCGGCCAGCTCAGCGTCCACACCGACAGCACGAAACCGGCGGCCACGGGCGCGAGTCCGAGCACCGACTGCGCGTACGTCGGCAGGAACACGCTCGGCGCCACCATCAGCAGCCCGAGCGCGCCGAGCGCCAGATTGACGGCGGCGATCGTCCGGCGCCGCCACACCCACCCCGGGATGATCGGCTGCGCCGCCCGCCGCTCCACCACGACCACCACACCGGCGAGCGCCAGGCCCGCGCCGAACAGCGTGAGCGACGGCACCGACAGCCACGGCCAGGCGACCCCGCCCTGCACCAGCGCGGTCAGCAGCACCCCGCCGGCCGCGAACACCGCGAGCGCGCCGGCCCAGTCCACGCGCGCGCGTACCGCGCCCCCGGGGCCCTCCGGCATCTCCCGGGCCGGCTCGTGCAGATGGCGGACGACCAGCCACAGCGCGGCCGCGCCGATCGGCAGGTTGACCAGGAAGATCCAGCGCCAGTCGGCGTACGCGGCGAGCACCCCGCCGAGCCCCGGCCCGGCGACCGCCGACACCGCCCACACCGTGGACAGCTTCGACTGGATCTTGGGGCGTTCCTCGAGCGGATACAGATCGGCGGCGAGCGTCTGCACGGTGCCCTGCAACGCCCCGCCGCCCAGGCCCTGCACGATCCGGAACGCGATCAGCGCCGCCATGTTCCAGGCAGCCGCGCACAGCAGCGAGCCCAGCAGGAACACGGCCGCGCCCACCACCAGTACCGGCTTGCGGCCGAAGGTGTCGGACAGCTTGCCGTAGACGGGGAGCGAGACGGTCACGGCGAGCAGATAGCCGGAGAACAGCCAGGAGAAGACGGAGAACCCGCCGAGGTCGCCGACGATCTGCGGTACGGCCGTGGAGACGATGGTGGAGTCGAGCGCCGCCAGCGCCATCGCCAGCATCAGCGCGGCGACGACCGCCCCTCGCCGCCGGGTGTCCTGCCGCCGGTCGGCACCGCCGCGTATCGCGGGTGTCGTACTCCCCACCGCAAACCCCTCCCCCTGTTTCCCGGACTTCCGGAATCCTCGGCTCCCCGCCGGAACCTACCCCGTGCCCCGTGCAGCTATCTGCGCCACGAAAGCTTGCCACGGCACGCTCGAGTTGACCCTGACGCGACGGGAGGGTGGAGGCTCGGGGCGTCGAAGGGTGGAGGCAACCCCGAGACGGGCTCCGCCCCGAGGCGGAGTACCCCTAGGGGTGTCTCCGTATCAGGGCTGGGGGAGGGTTCGTCCCGGCGGAGGAGGAGACGGGCCGGGGGCGGTCCTTAACCTGGCTTTACGCCGCCGGGGGGCGGCTGACCGTACCGGAGGGGTGGGGTTTTCCCCACGGAAAGACGGGGCTTCGCACCAGCGCGCGGCACCCCCGCCGGCCGCGAGACTCATCGACGTCAGACCAGGGCGCCGACGCGGCGCACCGGGCACCACCCATCGACCTGTCAACCGACATAGGAGACATACCGTGACATCGGCTGTGACCATTCCCAGGCACGGGGGTACTGGAGGGACTACGGCCGTTGCCGCGCGGGCGCGGCAGGTCGTGAAGGCGTACGGATCCGGCGAGACCCGTGTCGTCGCCCTGGACCACGTCGACGTGGACATCGCCCGCGGCCAGTTCACCGCGATCATGGGCCCCTCGGGGTCCGGCAAGTCCACCCTGATGCACTGCCTCGCCGGCCTGGACACGGTGACCAGCGGTCAGATCTACCTGGACGAGACCGAGATCACCGGTCTGAAGGACAAGAAGCTCACCCAGCTGCGCCGGGACCGGATCGGCTTCATCTTCCAGGCGTTCAACCTGCTGCCGACGCTGAACGCGCTCGAGAACATCACGCTGCCCATGGACATAGCCGGCCGTAAGCCGGACCGCGCCTGGCTGGACCGGGTCGTGGAGACCGTCGGCCTCGCCGGGCGGCTCAAGCACCGGCCGACCCAGCTCTCCGGCGGACAGCAGCAGCGCGTCGCCGTGGCCCGCGCGCTCGCCGCCCGCCCGGAGATCATCTTCGGGGACGAGCCGACCGGAAACCTCGACTCGCGCGCGGGGGCGGAGGTTCTGGGCTTCCTGCGCCGCTCGGTGGACGAACTCGGCCAGACCATCGTGATGGTCACGCACGACCCGGTGGCCGCCTCCTACGCGGACCGCGTGCTGTACCTCGCCGACGGCCGGATCGTCGACGAGATGTACCAGCCGACGGCCGATCAGGTCCTGGACCGGATGAAGGACTTCGACGCCCGGGGGCGTACGTCATGACCGTCCTGAAGACCTCGATGCGCAACTTCTTCGCGCACAAGGGCCGGATGGCGCTGTCGGCGGTCGCGGTCCTGCTGTCGGTGGCGTTCGTGTGCGGGACGCTGGTGTTCACCGACACGATGAACACCACCTTCGACAAGCTGTTCCAGGCCACGTCCTCGGACGTGACGGTCAGCGCGAAGGGCTCTTCCGACACCGGCGAGACGACCTCCCGCACCGGCAAGCCGCCGGTCATGCCGGCGTCCGTGGTCGGTGAGATCGGCAAGGCCGAGGGCGTGCGGAAGGCCGAGGGCACGGTGTTCTCCACCTCGGTCACCGTGATCGACGCCAAGAAGGACAAGCTCTCGCCGAGCAGCGGCGCCCCGACCATCGTGGGCAGCTGGAACGGCAACGACGCCCGCACCATGAAGATCACCAAGGGTGCGGCGCCCAAGGGCCCGGACCAGGTCATGGTCGACGAGGACACCGCCGACAAGCACCACCTCAGGCTCGGTGACGACATCGGCATGATCTCGGTCGTCGGCACGCACCACGCGCGCGTGTCCGGCATCGCCGCCTTCAAGGTCACCAACCCCGGCGCGGCCATCTTCTACCTGGACACGAAGACCGCCCAGCAGACCCTGGTCGGCCGGACCGGCGTGTACACCAACGTCAACGTCACCGCCGCGCACGGCGTGAGTGACGACCAGCTGAAGAAGAACGTCACGGCCGCCCTCGGCCACGGCTACAAGGTGCAGACCGCCAAGGAGGTCGCCGACGCCAACCAGAAGAGCGTCAAGAGCTTCCTGAACGTCATGAAGTACGCGATGCTCGGCTTCGCCGGGATCGCCTTCCTCGTCGGCATCTTCCTGATCATCAACACCTTCTCCATGCTGGTCGCCCAGCGCACCCGCGAGATCGGCCTGATGCGCGCCATCGGCTCCTCCCGCAAGCAGGTCAACCGGTCCGTGCTCATCGAGGCCCTGCTGCTCGGCGTGCTCGGCTCCGTCCTCGGCGTCGGCGCGGGCGTCGGCATCGCGGTCGGCCTGATGAAGCTCATGGGCAGCATGGGCATGCACCTGTCCACCGACGACCTGACCGTCGTCTGGACGACGCCCGCCGTCGGCCTGCTCCTCGGTGTCGTGGTCACCGTCCTCGCCGCCTACCTGCCCGCCCGGCGCGCCGGCAAGATCTCCCCGATGGCCGCCCTGCGCGACGCCGGCACCCCGGCCGACGCCAAGGCCGGCGTGGTCCGGGCCGTGATCGGCCTGCTCCTCACCGGCGCCGGCGGCTACAGCCTGTACCTCGCCGGCACCGCCGACCAGGCCAAGTCCGGCTCCGGCTGGCTGGGCCTCGGCGTGGTCGCCACCCTGATCGGCTTCGTCGTCATCGGGCCGCTGCTGGCCGCCGGCCTGGTCCGGATCCTCGGCGCGATCATCCTGCGCGTCTTCGGCCCCGTGGGCCGCATGGCCGAGCGCAACGCGCTGCGCAACCCGCGCCGCACCGGCGCCACCGGCGCGGCCCTGATGATCGGCCTGGCCCTGGTGGCGTGCCTGTCGGTGGTCGGCTCCTCCATGGTCGCCTCCGCCACCGACCAGCTCGACAAGACCGTCGGCACGGACTTCATCGTCCAGCCGGACAACGCGCAGCTGATCACCCCCCAGGCGGTCAAGCTCATCAAGGACACCCCGGGACTCGCCCGGGTCACCGAGTACCGGCCGACCCAGGCCGACTTCACCACCCCGGACGGCCAGACGCTCAAGGACACGGACATCACGGCGGCCGACCCGACGTACGCGACCGACCTGCGCAAGAAGACCGTCGCCGGGAACCTCAAGGACGCCTACCTGCCCGACTCGATGTCCGTGCCCGAGAAGTTCGCCAAGGCCCACGGCATCCACCTCGGCTCGAAGAACACCGTCGCCTTCAAGGACGGCTCCACCGCCCACCTGACGGTCCGCGCGATCACCAGCAGCGACGACGTGATCGACCAGGGCGCCAAGTACACGTCGATCGCCACCCTCGCCAGGTACGTGCCCGCCGACAGGATGCCGCTCGACCAGATGGTCTTCGCCACCGCCAGGGACGGACAGCAGGCGGCCGCCTACAAGGCGCTGAAGACGGCCCTGCACGACGACGACCCGCAGCTGACCGTGCGCGACCAGACCGACTACAAGAAGGCACTGAAGGACCAGATCGGCCAGCTGCTCAACATGATCTACGGCCTCCTCGCCCTCGCGATCATCGTCGCGGTCCTCGGCGTGGTGAACACCCTGGCCCTGTCGGTGGTCGAGCGGACCCGGGAGATCGGCCTCATGCGGGCCATCGGACTCTCCCGCCGCCAGCTGCGCCGCATGATCCGCCTGGAGTCCGTGGTGATCGCCGTCTTCGGCGCCCTGCTCGGCCTCGGCCTCGGCATGGGCTGGGGCGCGACCGCCCAGAAGCTCCTGGCGCTCCAGGGCCTGAAGATCCTGGAGATCCCCTGGCCGACGATCATCACCGTCTTCGTCGCCTCGGCCTTCGTGGGCCTGTTCGCCGCCCTGATCCCGGCGTTCCGCGCGGGCCGCATGAACGTCCTGAACGCCATCGCGACGGACTAGCGCCCACAGGGGCGACCAGCTGCGCCGCAGCTGGTCCTACGACCACCGCATACGGGGGTTGCGGGGGAAAGACCCGGTGCCGGGGAGTTCTGCGGGACTCCCCGGCACCGGGTTGTCCACAGGCCCGACGGCGACGTCGGCAGCGTCGTACGCTGGGGGACGTTGCCCACCCCTCGGACGGAAAGCCCACATGAGCCTGCACGGTCTGCTCGACGCCCTCGTCAAGGACCCCGCCCTCGCGGAAGCGATCACGGCGGCCGCGGACGGCAACCGCATGCACGTCGACCTCGTCGGCCCCCCGGCGGCCCGCCCCTTCGCGGTCGCCGCCCTCGCCCGCGAGGCGGGCCGTCCGGTGCTGGCCGTCACGGCGACGGGCCGCGAGGCCGAGGACCTGGCCGCAGCCCTGCGCTCCCTGCTGCCCGAAGAGGGCGTCGTGGAGTACCCCTCCTGGGAGACCCTCCCGCACGAGCGCCTCAGCCCGCGCAGCGACACCGTCGGCCGCCGCCTCGCCGTCCTGCGGCGCCTGGCCCACCCCCGCCCCGACGACCCCGAGACCGGCCCGGTCTCCGTCGTCGTCGCGCCCGTGCGCTCCGTGCTCCAGCCGCAGGTCAAGGGCCTCGGCGAGCTGGAGCCCGTGTCCCTGCGGACCGGGCAGAGTGCCGACCTGAACGACGTCGTGGCAGCCCTCGCCGCGGCCGCCTACGCGCGCGTGGAACTGGTCGAGAAGCGCGGGGAGTTCGCCGTGCGCGGCGGCATCCTGGACGTCTTCCCGCCCACCGAGGAACACCCCCTGCGGGTGGAGTTCTGGGGCGACGACATCGAGGAGATCCGCTACTTCAAGGTCGCCGACCAGCGCTCCCTCGAAGTCGCCGAGCACGGCCTGTGGGCCCCGCCGTGCCGCGAGCTGCTGCTCACCGACGACGTCCGCGCCCGCGCGCGTGCCCTCGCCGAGGAGCACCCGGAGCTGGGCGAGCTGCTGAACAAGATCGCCGAGGGCATCGCGGTCGAGGGCATGGAGTCCCTCGCGCCGGTCCTCGTGGACGACATGGAGCTGCTGCTCGACGTCCTCCCCAAGGGCTCTTTGGCCGTGGTCTGCGACCCGGAGCGGGTCCGCACGCGCGCCGCCGACCTCGTGGCCACCAGCCAGGAGTTCCTGCAGGCCTCCTGGGCGGCCACGGCCGGCGGCGGTGAGGCCCCGATCGACGTCGGCGCGGCCTCCCTGTGGTCCATCGCCGACGTCCGCGACCGCGCGCGCGAGCTGGACATGATGTGGTGGTCGGTCTCGCCGTTCGCCGCCGACGAAGAGCTCGACGCGGACACCCTCAAGCTCGGCATGCACGCGCCCGAGACCTACCGCGGCGACACCGCGCGGGCCCTCGCCGACACCAAGGGCTGGCTGGCCGACGGCTGGCGAGCGGTGTTCGTCACCGAGGGCCACGGCCCCGCCTCCCGCACGGTGGAGGTCCTCGGCGGCGAGGGCATCGCCGCCCGCCTGGACGCCGACCTCACCGAACCGACCCCGTCGATCGTGCACGTCTCCTGCGGCTCGATCGAGTACGGCTTCGTGGACCCGGGCCTCAAGCTCGCCGTGCTCACCGAGACCGACCTGTCCGGCCAGCGCACCGCCGGCCGCGAGGGCGCGCGGATGCCGGCCCGCCGCCGCAAGACGATCGACCCGCTGACCCTGGAGTCCGGCGACTACATCGTCCACGAACAGCACGGCGTCGGCCGCTACATCGAGATGGTGCAGCGCACCGTGCAGGGCGCCACCCGCGAGTACCTGGTCGTGGAGTACGCGCCCGCCAAGCGCGGCCAGCCCGGCGACCGGCTGTACATCCCGACCGACCAGCTGGAGCAGATCACCAAGTACGTCGGTGGCGAGGCACCCACCCTGCACCGCCTCGGCGGCGCCGACTGGACGAAGACCAAGGCACGCGCGAAGAAGGCCGTCAAGGAGATCGCCGCCGACCTGATCAAGCTCTACAGCGCGCGCATGGCCGCCCCCGGCCACTCCTTCGGCTCCGACACGCCCTGGCAGCGCGAGCTGGAGGACGCCTTCCCCTACGCCGAGACCCCCGACCAGCTCACCACCATCGCCGAGGTCAAGGAGGACATGGAGAAGACGGTCCCCATGGACCGCCTGATCTGCGGCGACGTCGGCTACGGCAAGACCGAGATCGCGGTGCGGGCCGCCTTCAAGGCCGTACAGGACGGCAAGCAGGTCGCCGTCCTCGTGCCGACGACCCTGCTGGTGCAGCAGCACTTCGGGACGTTCTCCGAGCGGTACGGCCAGTTCCCGGTCAACGTCAGAGCCCTGTCCCGCTTCCAGACCGACACCGAGGCCAAGGCCGTGCTGGAGGGGCTGAAGGACGGCGCGGTGGACGTCGTCATCGGCACCCACCGCCTGTTCTCCTCCGAGACCCGGTTCAAGGACCTCGGCCTGGTCATCGTCGACGAGGAGCAGCGCTTCGGCGTCGAGCACAAGGAGCAGCTGAAGAAGCTCCGCGCCAACGTCGACGTGCTGACCATGTCGGCCACGCCCATCCCCCGCACCCTGGAGATGGCGGTCACCGGCATCCGCGAGATGTCCACGATCACCACGCCCCCGGAGGAGCGCCACCCGGTGCTCACCTTCGTCGGGCCGTACGAGGAGAAGCAGATCGGCGCCGCCATCCGGCGTGAACTGCTGCGCGAGGGCCAGGTCTTCTACATCCACAACCGGGTCGAGTCCATCGACCGCGCGGCCGCCCGCCTGCGCGAGATCGTCCCCGAGGCACGCATCGCCACCGCGCACGGCCAGATGTCGGAGTCGGCGCTGGAGCAGGTCGTCGTCGACTTCTGGGAGAAGAAGTTCGACGTGCTCGTGTCGACCACGATCGTCGAGTCCGGCATCGACATCTCCAACGCCAACACCCTCATCGTGGAGCGCGGCGACACCTTCGGCCTGTCCCAGCTGCACCAGTTGCGCGGCCGCGTCGGCCGAGGCCGTGAGCGCGGGTACGCGTACTTCCTGTACCCGCCGGAGAAGCCGCTGACCGAGACCGCGCACGAGCGGCTCGCCACCATCGCCCAGCACACCGAGATGGGCGCCGGCATGTACGTGGCGATGAAGGACCTGGAGATCCGCGGCGCGGGCAACCTGCTCGGCGGCGAGCAGTCCGGCCACATCGCGGGCGTCGGCTTCGACCTGTACGTCCGCATGGTCGGCGAGGCGGTCGCCGACTACCGGCGGCAGCTGGAGACCGGCGAGATCGAGGAGGAGGCGCCGCTCGAGGTCAAGATCGAGCTGCCCGTCGACGCGCACGTCCCGCACGACTACGCCCCCGGCGAGCGCCTGCGCCTGCAGGCCTACCGTGCCATCGCCTCCGCCAACTCCGAGGAGGACATCAAGGCCGTCCGCGAGGAACTCACCGACCGCTACGGCAAGTTGCCCGAGCCGGTGGAGAACCTGCTGCTGGTGGCCGGGCTGCGGATGCTCGCGCGCGCGTGCGGCGTCGGCGAGATCGTGCTCCAGGGCACCAACATCCGCTTCGCACCGGTGGAGTTGCGCGAGTCTCAGGAACTGCGGCTCAAGCGCCTGTACCCGGGCACGGTCATCAAGCCGGCCGTGCACCAGGTGCTGGTCCCGCGCCCCAAGACCGCCAAGGTCGGCGGCAAGCCGCTGGTCGGCCGCGAACTGCTGGGCTGGGTCGGCGAGTTCCTCGCCTCGGTCCTCGGGTCGTAGCAGGCCGTAGCAAGCGAAGGGGGTGCCGGGCGTGCGGATCGGTGAGCTGGCGGCGGCGACCGGGGCGTCGCCGCGCGCCCTGCGCCACTACGAACAGGCGGGCCTGATCGCCTCCGCGCGTGCCGCCAACGGCTATCGCGTGTACGACGCCGGTACGGCCGTCCGCGTCCGCAACATCCGCCGGCTGCTGGAGGCGGGGCTGACCCTGGACGACGTCCAGGTGTTCCTGCCCTGCCTGGACGGTGACGTCACCGCCGGTCCCGTCTCCGCCGGGGGCGTACGGGTCGCCCGGGACCGGCTGGCGGTCCTCGACGCCCGGATAGCGGCCCAGACGGCGATACGGGACCGGTTGGCGACCGCCCTGCGGGAGGCGGACGCCGGGACACCCTGAGGGCCGGCGGCCCGGTGTTCAGGCGACGACCGCCCCGCCGTCCACGGGCAGCACGACCCCCGTGACGAACGACGCGCCGGGTGCGGCCAGCCCGGTGACGGCCCAGGCGACCTCCTCCGGGCGGCCGATCCGGCCGAGCGGGGTGTGCTGGAGCTGCCAGGCGCGGATCGCCTGCCGCTGCTCCGGGGTGTAGCCGGAGTGGTCGGCGATCGGGGTGTCGATCGCGCCCGGCGCCACGGCGACGACCCGGATGCCGAGCGGCGCCAGCTCGACCGCCCAGCTGCGGGTCAGCGTCTCCAGGGCCGCCTTCCCCGCGGCGTACAGCGAGTTGCCGGGCCAGGCGCGCTGCCCCACGGAGGTCGTCACGTTCACCACCACACCCCGGGCGGCCTCCAGCGCCGGCAGCGCGGCCTGGGTGAGCAGGACCGGGGCCAGGAGATTGGTCTCCAGCAGCGGTCGTACCGACGTACGGGTGTAGGTGCGCAGGGACTCGGCGGTGACGACCGCCGCGTTGTTGACCAGTACGTCGATCCGGCCGTACCGCTCCAGTACGGCCCGTACGACGGTCTCGGGGCCGTCCTCGGCGGTCAGGTCGGCGGGCAGCGGGGTGATCCCGGGGTGCCCTTCGGCGGTCTCGGCCAAGGGCTCCGCCCGGCGGCCGACGGCGACGACCCGGGCGCCCTCGGCGGCGAACGCGCGCGCGGTGGCCCGGCCGATGCCGGTGCCGGCGCCGGTGACGAGGACGGTACGGGGCTGCTGGGCGCTCTCGTTGTTCATGCCGGGGATCGTCGGACCCTGACACCGGCGTCAAGGTCAAGCCCGCGGGAGCGCGGAGTGACCGGGCGCACGGCTGCGGCGGCCGTGCTCCCCTCGACGGGCTCCGCATGCCCCAACTCGGCCACGGATTGCCCCGAAACACCCCTTCAGTCCCCATGAGTGGTCGGGCACCGGGCCGTTAACGTAAGGGAAGGAACGATTCCGCCTGGGGTCGAGCGCGGACCAGGCCGAGTGAGGGGGGACGTACCGTGACGCGTCTGAGGGGCGGGGCGATCGCCGCGGTGGCGGTGCTGGTGGCCGTGAGCGGCTGCGGCAAGGACAAGACCAAGGGGGCCTCCGGGCCCGAGCGGTCCGGCGGCGGGGGCGCGATCATGGCCGCCGTCGACTCACTGACCGTCAAGGGGCGTGCCCCGCAGACCGGTTACTCCCGTGCCCGGTTCGGCACGGCGTGGGCGGACACCGACTCCAACTCCTGCGACACCCGCGACGACATACTCAAGCGCGACCTGAAGGACGTGAAGACCACCGGCGGCACCTGCAAGGTCACGTACGGCCTGCTCGAACCCGACCCCTACTCCGGCAAGGAGATCACCTACCGGCGCGGCGCCAGCCAGGTCGACATCGACCACGTCGTCCCGCTCTCCGACGCCTGGCAGAAGGGCGCCAAGTACTGGGACGCCGGCAAGCGCATAGCGCTGGCCAACGACCCCCTCAACCTCATCGCGGTCGACGCGAGCACCAACCGCGGCAAGGGGGACGGCGACGCGGCCACCTGGCTTCCGCCGAACGGGACGTACCGCTGCACCTATGTGGCCACCCAGGTCGCCGTGAAGAAGAAGTACGGCCTGTGGGTCACCGATGCCGAGAAGGCCGCCATGAAGAAGGTCCTCGTCGGCTGCCCGAACCAGAAACTCCCCTCGGGCGGCAACCCGACCAAGGCTCCGGAGCGCTTCACGGCACGGTGAGCCGCCGTACGCAGTCCGGTACCGGGCCGAGCCCGCGGCACATACCGTGGCCGTCATGGACGTCCAGGTGAGCAGCATCGCCGAGCGGCCCGACCGGCTGCCCGCGGTGTTCGAGATGGCCGACACATGGCCCGAGTTCGTGACCAACGACCCGGTGGGCAACGCGCACTACGGCCGTATCCCCGCCGAACTGCCCGAGTGCGCGCTGTTCGCGGAGGACGAGCGCGGCGAGATCGTCGCCCACGCCTTCAGCGTGCCCTTCGCCCTCGACGCCGAGGGCCGGGGCGCGCTGCCCGTGCGCGGCTGGGACCAGGTCCTGCTCTGAGCCGTCGCCGACCTGCGCCGCGGCACCCGCCCGGACACGGTCAGCGCCGTCTCCGTCGTCATCGCCCCGCATGCCGATCACCGAGTACGCCCACCGGGTACGTCCCGACGGGCTCCCGGAGGACCCGTGGCTGCGCGTCCACGCGCGCGCGGGACCGGGCTGCCGTTCGACACCACGGGGGACGTCGAGGTGCCCGGCGCGCTGGTCCCGGTGCGCTGCGAGGCGGAGCGCGGGTACGGCGTGTACGTCGAGCCCAATGTGTGGATCCCAATGTGTGGATGCGGCACGTTGCTGTGAGGGCGCGGGTGAGCCGCGGCCCGGGGGCCGCGGCTCACTCTCCTGCCGTACGCGGGCCGGGGCCCGGCTCCTGGATCAGGCGGTCTTGATGTCCTTCAGGGAGCCGAGGACCTGGGTCGTCACCTTCCGCGCGGACGCGGCGCCGTTGTCGCTGCCCGCCGTGGACAGCACGGTGACCACGGCGGTGCCGGACCGGACCGCGAGGAGCGTGGTGCCGTTCTGCCAGGCGCCGCTCGTCAGGGTCATCGTGTAGGCCTCGTCACCGAGTCCGGGCGTGGACCGGCCCGTGACCTTCACCGTGGCGTGGGCCTCGGTGTCCGTGAACGTGGCGCACGCGGCGGCGACGGACCGCAGGTCCTTCATCATCGCGGCCGCCGCGCCGCCCTTGAACTCGTCGATCTCCTGGGCCACTTCCTGGGTCTTGTCCGTGGTCGCGTAGTCGTTCTGCGCGAACGACACGCCTCCCTCGAGACCGGTCGCCTGGATCCAGGACGTGCCCCCCAGCCGGGTGCAGTCCGGCTTGCCGGTGTTCTTGCCGGACGGCGAGACGAACTGGGCGCCGCTGTCCGCGGAGCCGTCGGCCTCGAGGGCGAGCCCGGCCGGGAAGGTCGACGCGGGCGCCAGCGCCTGCTTCAGCTGCGTACCAGTGGCCAGACCGGCGTTCACGTCCTTCACCTTGGCCGGCTTGGCGCTCGCGGAGGCGCCGGTGGACGCGCCGGTGGACGCGTCGGAGGAACCGGAGGAGCAGGCGGTGAGGGCCAGCGGCAGTGCCGCGACGGCGAGGAGCGTGGCGACGCGGGACGAGTGGCGCATATCAGTCCTTCAGAGGATGGGTGGAACAGGGTGAACGGAGAACGGAGCGTGTGAGCGGCCGGTGGTGTTACTGGAGGACCTGGTCAGGAGGCCTTCTTCCAGTCGCCGCAGCCGGTGGTCTTGAAGTAGGCGTCGCCGGGGCTGATGGTCACGACGGCGGTGCCGGTCACGTTGTTGTTGGCGATGATCGAGTCCACGCCGTGGTCGGCGTCCTTGGTGCGCTCCCAGTAGCAGGAGTCGTCCTTGTTGCCGGTCGACCTGTAGGTGCCCGGCGCGATGTCCGTGCCGACCTTGAACATCCCCCCGTTGCCGGCCATCGCGGAGGCGGGCGTGGCGGACGTGCCCTTCGCCTTCGGGTCGACGGCCTCCCAGTCCTTGCAGCCGCTGGACTTGAAGATCTTGTCGGTGGCCTTGATCGTCACGTAACTCGTGCCGCTGACGTTGTCGTTGGCCAGCAACGAGTCCGTCTCGCCCGAGGCGTCCTTGGCGCGCTCCCAGTAGCACATGTCGTCGGTGTTGCCGCTGGTGCGGTACGTGCCCGGCTTCACGTCGGAGCCGACCCGGAAGTCGCCGTCGCCGGCGATCGCGGCCTTCTTCACGGTCGCCTTGCCGTCCCCCGAGCCCTTCGTGTCCTTCTTGCCGCCGGGCTGGTGCTCGGTGGAGGCGGACGCCTCCTTGCCGCTGTGGCCGGAGCCGGCGCCGCTCTTGCCGTTGCTTCCGGCGTTCGCGGACACGGCACCGATGACGACGACCCCCACGACGGCGCTCAGCGCGATCTTGGCCTTCATACCCATGGCGAATCCCCTCCCCAGCGTGGCGGCCTCCCCCCTTCTGGTGGCCGCTCGTTCGCTGCGTCAATAAGAGCAGAGCATGTGAACCGAGTCAACACGGTTCACATGATGGGCTGCGTACACGGCCGTGAATGCAACACTCCCGTGTACATCGGTATGCTCGGCGCACACACGGGACGAGGGGAGCGGGGCCGTGCAGGACAATGCGACAGAGGTGACCGCGGCCGGTATCGCCCGGCTCGCCGGAGTGGGCCGGGCCGCCGTCAGCAACTGGCGCCGCCGGCATGCCGACTTCCCCAAGCCGGTCGGCGGCACCGAGACCAGCCCGTCCTTCGCACTCGCCGAGATCGAGGCCTGGCTGCGCAAACAGGGCAAACTCGCCGAGGTCCCCCTCCGGGAACGCGTCTGGCAGCAACTCGTCGGCCACCCGGAGGGCCCGCTGACCGCCCTGGTGCACACCGGCTGCGTCCTGCTGCTGATCCATGAGCGCCCCACGGTCTGGCTCGACGCGAGCTCGGGCTCCGACGCACGCCTGGCCGCGGTGCTGTCCGGCGCGCTGGAGCCGGTGCTGGGCCCGCGTTTCGGTGGGGGGCCTGTGAATGAGCCGGGCGAGGGGCGGGGTGTGAACTCGGCACTCACACAGCCCGCTGTGAACACCTCAGCGACGGGCCAGCCTGTGAACACCCCGCCAACTGTTCACAGCACCTCAGCCCTGCACACCACCGCCGCCCCGTCAGCCACTTCCGCCCCACAAGCGACTCCCGCCCCGCAAGCCACCACCACTCCTCAAGTCACCCCCACGCTGCGTACCCCCACCAGCCCGCAGCTCCTCCCCTCCGTCCCCCTCCTCCGGGGCGCCGCCGAGCTGGCCGCCGAGGTCGGGGCGCGGCAGGCCTTCGAGTTCCTGCTGGGGCGGCATCTGGACGCCAACCCCCGCCAGTACACGCTCACCCCGGCCGACCTCGCGGGACTCATGGCCGACCTGGCCGGCCCGGCCCGTACCGTCCTGGATCCGGCCTGTGGCACCGGTGCCCTGCTGCGGGCCGTGGACGCCCGTCCCGACCAGGAGCTGTACGCCCAGGACAGCGCCCCCGAGCTGGCCGCGCTCACCGCGCTGCGGCTTGCGCTGCACTCCCGGGCCGGGGTGCGCGGCGCGGCCGGGGACACCCTGCGCGCCGATGCCTACCCGGAGCTGCGCGCCGACGCGGTGCTGTGCCATCCGCCGTTCAACGAGCGCAACTGGGGCCATGACGAACTCGCCTACGACCCGCGCTGGGAGTACGGCTTCCCGGCCCGTACCGAGTCCGAACTGGCCTGGGTGCAGCACGCGCTGGCCCGGCTGGCCGACGGCGGCGCGGCCGTGCTGCTGATGCCGCCGGCCGCCGCCTCCCGCCGCTCCGGGCGCCGGATCCGCGCCGACCTGCTGCGCCGGGGGGCGCTCCGGGCCGTGGTCGCGCTGCCGGTCGGGGCGGCGCCGCCGTACAACATCCCGCTGCACGTATGGGTGCTGCGCCGGCCCGACCGGACGTCCGCGGCGCCCGAGGTGCTGCTCGTGGACACGGGCAGGTTCGCGGGCGAGGGGCGCGGCGGTCCGGACTGGGCCGCGGTGCGCGAGGCCGTCCTGGACGCCTGGCGGGCCTTCGAACGCGCCGGCCGGCTGGAGGAGCGGCCGGGGCTCGCGCGGTCCGTTCCGGTCATCGAACTCCTCGACGACGACGTCGACCTCGCGCCCGCCCGTCACCTGCCGCCGGCCGCGGTGGCCGACGGCGCGGAGCAGCTCACGGCGGTGCGCGAGCGCCTCGGCGCGACCCTGCGCCTGACCGCCGACCTCACGCCGCCCCCGGCCGCCCCCGCGCCGGACGCGCGCTGGCCGCTCACCACCGTCGGTGAACTCGCGCGCGGGGGCGCGCTGGTGATGCGCACGGGCGGGAACGGTGGCCACGCGCGCGTGCCCGTGCTCACCGACCATGACGTCCTCGCCGGAACGGCACCCTCCGGAACGCTCCCGGAGAGCGAGGAGGAGGCCGTGCTGACCGAGCCGGGCGATGTCGTCGTACCGGTGCTCGGCGGGGGCTCGGTGGCGCGCGTCATCGACGAGGCGACGGGGGGCGCGGCCCTGGGGCGCAGCCTTGTGCTTCTGCGCCCCGATCGCACGGCGCTGGACCCGTGGTTCCTCGCCGGCTTCCTGCGCGGTACCGCGAACAACCGGCAGGCCAGCAGCTACGCCTCCACCGCGACCCGGCTGGACGTGCGCCGACTGCAGCTGCCCCGACTCCCACTGGACGAGCAACGGCGCTACGGCGCGCGCTTCCGCGCACTCGACGAGTTCGAGCGGGCGCTGCGCCACGCGAGCCGGCTCGGGGACCAGCTCGTGCGCGGGATGTACGACGGGCTGACGGACGGGACCGTGGCACCGGACTGATGTCCCGGAGCGCGGCAACGGTTCGGTACACCCGGGACCGGCTGTCCTTGTCGGCCTATACGCTCGGACTCAGCACAGACGTCCGCCCGCACCAGGCCTCCAGGAGCAGCCATGCACGGCCACGGCTACGCGCCGCCTCCGCCGCAGCCACCCTCGACCTGGGTGCTGGTCCTGTTGCGCGTGATCTTCGTGGCGGTGGCGCTTCTCAGCATCGGGTTCCTGGCGTGGGTGGCGCCGCTGCGCGCGGCGATCGTGTCCCGCAGGCCCGCCGAGTGGTGGTTCTTCGGTGGCTCCGTGGTGGTCCTCGGCATCTGCTTCGCTCTCTTCAGCACCGACCACACCGACGACTTCAGCTCGCCGAACGGCACCCTGGGCATGAGCATGCTGCTGCTGAACGCCATCGCCTGCGCCGGCTACTACCTCTACGCGGACATACGCCACTTCCATCGGCTCCGTCAGGCCTACGCCGGGCAGGCGCCGTTGGTGCCGGGCTACGGATACCCGCGGCCCGCGTCGCCGTTCACCGCGACGACCGCGCCGAGCAGGCCGAGCACGCCGCAACCCCCGTACGCCCCCGCCCCGATGCCGCACACCCCCGCGCCCCAGCCGCACGTCCCCGCACCGCCGCAGCGCCCGGCGCCCAGCCACATCGACCAGGTGCGTGCCGAACTGGACGAGTTGAGCGACTACCTGCGCAAGCACGACGTCCGGCCTGACGGCGGGCACGGCGGCCACGAGGGCGGAAGGTGAGCGTGGCGACAGGACGTGTCGTCGCCGGCCGGTACGAACTGTCCACGCTCATCGGGCAGGGCGGCATGGGCCAGGTGTGGACGGCGTACGACCGGCGGCTGGACCGGCGGGTGGCGGTGAAGCTGCTGCGCCCCGACAAGGTGGCGGGCCACGAGGCGGACGAGCTGCGCCGCCGGTTCCTGCGCGAGTGCCGGGTGACCGCGCAGGTCGATCACCCCGGTCTGGTGACCGTGCACGACGCGGGCAGCGAGGGCGAGGAGCTGTTCCTCGTCATGCAGTACGTCGACGGCGCCGACCTGTCCGACCATCTCGCCGAGCACGACCCGTACCCGTGGCAGTGGGCGGTCGCGGTGGCCGCGCAACTGTGCGCCGTGCTGAGCGCCGTGCACGCCGTGCCGATCGTCCACCGCGACCTCAAGCCGCGCAACGTGATGGTGAAGCAGGACGGCACGGTCACCGTGCTCGACCTGGGCGTGGCCTCGGTCATGGACACCGACACCACTCGTCTGACCCACACCGGCTCACCCATCGGCTCGCCCGCCTACATGGCGCCGGAGCAGGCGATGGGCGGCGCGGTCGGCCCGTACACGGACCTGTACGCGCTCGGTGTGCTGCTGCACGAACTGCTCAGCGGGGACGTGCCGTTCGCGGGCTCCACGGCGCTCGGCGTGCTGCACCGGCACCTGTACGAGCCCCCCGTGCCCGTGCGCCGGATCCGCCCCGAGGTCCCCGAGGCGCTGGAGACGCTCGTCCTGCGACTGCTCGCCAAGGACCCGCAGCACCGGCCGGCGTCCGCGCAGGAGGTGTACGAGGACCTGGCGGCTCTCCTGCCCGCGCGTGGGACGCCCACCGGGGCACCTCTGGACCCCACGCGCCCCTTCCTGCGCCCGCACGCCCCCTGGCCGGACCGCGCGCGGACGCCCGCGCCCCAGCCCGCCCCCGTCGCGGCCCCGCCTGTGGCCGGGAAACCCGACGTCGCCGCGGCCGTGGACGAGGTCAAGCGGCTGCTGGGGGAGGGGCGCATCACCCAGGCCGTGGACATCCTGGGCGCGATCCTGCCCGCCGCCGCCGAACAGCACGGCGAGCACTCCCCGGTCGTACGCACCCTGCGCAAGCAGTACGCCGCCACGCTCATGGACGACGGCCAGTACCGGCGCGCGCTGCCCGAACTGCGCCGCCTCGCCGCCGAACGCGCCGCCGAGGCAGGCCAGGCCGACCCGCAGTCCCTGCGCTACCGCTACGAGGCCGCGCAGTGCCTGGAGCAGCTCGGCGATCCGGCGGCGGCGCTCGCCGAGTACCGGACGCTGCTGCCGTACTACGAGAACCAGTACGTCTCCGGCGACCCGCAGCTCGCCCACGAGGTGCGCCGGCGCATCGGCCATCTGCTGCTCGCCCTCGGCGACCGGCCGTCCGCCCACGACACGCTCGCGCGGCTGCTGATGGACGTCGAGCGGCTGCACGGCCCCGGTCATCCGATGGCCCTGGAGATCCGGCGCACCCTCCAGTGGCTGGGCCAGGTGCGCGGCTAGCGACGCCGGTTGATACCTTGCGCTTCGCTTCGCCAGGCGATGTCCGCCGGGCGGGGGCAGTGGCGAACGTACGCAAAGGGTGGGGTTCATGGCTGGCCATCGGCAGTCGAAGAAGCGCAGATACGTCACGTGGGCGGTGGCCGGTGCCGCCGTGGTCGCCGGGGCGGGGATCGCCGCGCAGACCTCCATGGCCGCGACCACCTGGCCGGCGCAGAAGACGTTCACGGGGCGCGCGTTCGACACGTGCACCGCGCCCTCGCTGTCCGCGATGAAGGCCTGGCACACCGGCTTCTACGGCGCCGCCGCCGTCTACGTGGGCGGCAAGAACCGCGGCTGCGCCCAGCCCAACCTCACGGCCTCCTGGGTGAAGTCGGTCAGCACGCTCGGCTGGAAGCTCATCCCGATCTACGTCGGCGCGCAGCCGCCCTGCCAGTCCGGCGCCAACCCGGAGAAGCTGACCGCGTCCACGGCCGCCTCCCTGGGCACGCAGGACGCCGCCGACGCCGTGGCCAAGTCCGCCGCGCTCGGCATGAAGGCGGGCAGCCCGGTCTACCTCGACATGGAGCCGTACGACATCACGAACAAGGCGTGCAACGACGCCGTGCTCACGTACGTGCGTGCCTTCGACAAGGGGCTGCGCGCGAAGACGTACCGCAGTGGCTACTACGGCTTCTCCAGCTCCAGCGCCAAGGCCATCGCCACGGCCACGGACAAGACGGACCTGCCGGGCAACCTCTGGTACGCGCTGTGGGACAAGCAGAACACGACGGCCACGGACTGGCCGTGGGGCGCGACCCAGTTCACCAACCACAGCCGCGGCCACCAGTACATGGTCAACAGCAAGGAGACGTACGGCGGCGTCACCCTCACTGTCGACCGCGACACCTGGGACGCGCCGGTGGCCATCACCGGCTGAGCCCGCAACGGTCCGAGCCCGGTGCGGCGGCGGACGCGACGGTGCCCGAAGCGCGCGTGAATCGTTGGTCCGATGGGTTGGCCCCGGCCTTCCCACTGCCTACCATCGATCACTGCAAGACCTTGTGCACCGTCGCACAATCTCCTCGGGAGGTTTCCTTGCACCGCCGCCGTCGCACCGCGCTCGTCCTCACCGCCGCGATCGCCGCCGCGGCCCCCCTCCTGACCGCCTGCGGAAACGATGCGCACCCGGGCGCGGCGGCCGTCGTCGGCGGCCGGCGGATCACCGTCGCCCAGCTGGAGAGCCGGGTCAACGAGGTCCGCAAGGCACAGCGGGCCGCGGTGCCGGACGAGGCCCAGTACCGGCAGGTCCTCGCCTCCACCAGCAGCCTCACCCGCGACACCCTGCACAACATGGTCCTCGACCAGGTGCTGCACCGCGCCGCACAGGACGAGGGCGTCTCGGTGAGCCGCAACGAGGTCGAGCAGATGCGCGCGGGCCTGGAACAGCAGGCCGGCGGCGCCAAGGGGCTGGAGACGGCCTGGCTGCAGAAGTACGGCATCGCCCCGGCCCGCCTCGACGACAACCTCCAGCTCCAGCTGGAGGCGCAGAAGCTGGCGGCGAGGCTCGGCACCGATACCAGCCAGCCCGCCTTCTGGAAGGCACTGTCCAAGGCCTCCCAGGAACTCCACATCGACCTCAACCCGCGCTACGGCACCTGGGACGTGCAGAAGAGCAGCCGGGTGGACGCCAAGACGCCGTGGGTGCGGGAGGTCACGACGAGCGCCGCGGGCGGAACGCCGGTGACGACGTAGCACGCCGCCGGGCTGGGCGCCGGAACGGTACGGCACCGGAGGGTGTCAGGCATACGATCACATGATCCCTCGGCCCTGTGGATAACTTCGGCCGCGGTTTCCCGCCGTGCGTTACGTTCGGATCGTGAACGCATCCAGCTCCGACCTCGCTCCCGCGGCCGACCCCGGCCGCATCGTCCTGCTCACCACCAGCCACCGCGTCGCCCCCGGTCTGCTGTCCTGGCCCGCCTGGCAGGCGCTGCGCGCGGCCGACGCCGTGCTGTGCGCGGACGGCGCGCATCCGCAGCTGCCGTATCTGCGCGAGGCGGGGATAGCGGTGGCCGAGGCGGCTCCCACCGCGCAGGAGCTGGTCGACGCGTGTGCCGGCGGACGGACGGTGGTGGTCGTGGCTACCGGAGAGGGCGAGCCCGCGCTCACCGACGGCCTGGCCCGGCTGGCCGGCTCCGGCCGGCTCGCCATGCCGGATCTGGAGCTGCTGCCCGCCTCCTACGACCTGCCCGGCGCCCGTCTGCTGGACCTCGTGCAGGTCATGGACCGGATCCGCGCCGAGTGCCCCTGGTCCTCCCGGCAGACCCACGAGGGCCTCGCCAAGTACGGCATCGAGGAGGCCTACGAGCTGGTCGAGGCGATCGAGGCCGGTGACCGGGAGGAGCTGCGCGAGGAGCTGGGGGACGTCCTCCTCCAGGTCGTCTTCCACTCCCGGATCGCCGAGGAGCACCCGGACGCGCCGTTCTCGGTCGACGACGTGGCGGGCGGCATCGTCGCCAAGCTCATCCACCGGCATCCGCACGTCTTCGGCGACGAGAAGGCCGAGACCCCGGAGGACGTCAAGGAGCACTGGCTGCGCACCAAGGCCGAGGAGAAGCGGCGCACCTCGGTCACGGAGGGCGTCCCGCTCGGCCAGCCCGGCCTGGCCCTCGCCGCCAAGCTCGCCTCCCGCGCCCGCACGGCCGGACTGGAGGTCCCGCTGCCCCGGGGAGAGGGCATCGGCTACGACCTCCTCGCCCTGGCCGCCCGCGCCGAGTCGGAGGGCGTGGACCCGGAGACGGCCCTGCGGGCGGCGGCGCGGGCGTACCGGGACGCGATACGGCAGGCGGAAGGGGTCGCGCCCGAGGCGATACGCGCGGCCGACGGCGAGCACCAGGACGCGGAGGCCCACCCGGATCCGGATACGGTCGAGGGGTGACCGACCAGCACCATCCCTCACCCGCCCCCGGCCCCACCTCTGACTCCGCCGCAGCTTTCGCCGAGGGCTCGGCTGCCGCCCCTGCCACAGCCTCCGCCGAGGGTGCGGCCGCGACCTCAGTCGCAGCCTCCGCCGAGGCATCGGCCGACGGTCCTGCCGCGTCCCCTGCCGAGGGTTCCACCGGGGACTCTGTCGGGGTGTCGGCCGGTGGTTTCGCGGCGGTTCGCGCCGGGGGTTCCACCGGGGACTCTGTCGGGGTGTCAGCCGACGGTCTCGTCGCGTCCCCCGCCGAGGCCCCCACCGGGGACTCTGCCGGGGTGTCGGCCGACGGTCCCGCCGCGTCTCCCGCCAAGGGCCCCACCGCCGACTCTGCCGCAGCCTCCGCCGAGGGCTCCATCTCTGACTCCGCCGCAGCCTCCGCCGAGAACTCGGCGGTCGGCTCCGTCGAGGGCGCCGCCGACCCCGTCGTCCGCGCCCCCATCGAGGGCACCGCCGCGGCCTCCGCCGGAGGTGGCGGCTCCGCTCCCGAGCTGTTCACCTGGGAGTTCGCCACCGATCCGTACCCCGCGTACGCCTGGCTGCGGGAGCACGCGCCGGTGCATCGGACGCGGTTGCCGAGTGGGGTCGAGGCCTGGCTGGTCACCCGGTACGGAGACGCCAAGCAGGCCCTCGCCGACCAGCGGCTGAGCAAGAACCCGGCGCATCACGACGAGCCCGCGCACGCCAAGGGGAAGACCGGCATCCCCGGCGAGCGCAAGGCCGAGCTGATGACGCATCTGCTGAACATCGACCCGCCGGACCACACCCGGCTGCGCCGGCTGGTCAGCAAGGCGTTCACGCCCCGGCGTGTGGCCGAGTTCGCGCCCCGGGTGCAGGAGCTGACCGACCGGCTCATCGACCAGTTCGCGGAAAGGGGGTCGGCCGACCTCATCCACGAGTTCGCCTTCCCGCTGCCCATCTACGCCATCTGCGACATGCTCGGCGTCCCGCGCGAGGACCAGGACGACTTCCGGGACTGGGCGGGGATGATGATCAGGCACGGGGGAGGGCCCAGGGGAGGTGTCGCGCGGTCCGTCAAGAAGATGCGCGGCTACCTCGCCGAGCTGATCCACAAGAAGCGCGAGGCGCTGCCCGCCGAGCCCGCGCCCGGCGAGGACCTGATCTCCGGCCTCATCCGGGCCTCGGACCACGGCGAGCACCTCACCGAGAACGAGGCCGCCGCGATGGCCTTCATCCTCCTGTTCGCCGGTTTCGAGACGACCGTGAACCTGATCGGCAACGGCACCTACGCGCTGCTCACCCACCCCGAGGAGCGCCGGCGGCTCCAGGACTCCCTGGTGCGCGGTGAGCGGGGCCTGCTGGAGACCGGCATCGAGGAACTCCTGCGCTACGACGGCCCGGTGGAGCTGGCCACCTGGCGGTTCGCCACCGAGCCGCTCACCGTCGGCGGGCAGGACATCGCGCCCGGCGACCCGGTGCTCGTGGTGCTCGCCGCGGCCGACCGGGACCCGGAGCGGTTCGCCGACCCGGACGTGCTGGACCTCGCCCGCCGTGACAACCAGCATCTCGGTTACGGCCACGGCATCCACTACTGCCTCGGCGCGCCGCTCGCCCGCCTGGAGGGGCAGAGCGCGCTCGCCACGCTGCTCACCCGCCTGCCCGACCTGCGCCTCGCCGCCGATCCGGCCGACCTGCGCTGGCGCGGCGGGCTCATCATGCGGGGACTGCGCACCCTGCCGGTGGAGTTCACCCCGACGGCCTGAACACACTCCTCAACACACCGCGTCCAGGGAAAGATGACAGACGTTCAACTCTGTGATCTTCACGTGATCTGCGCGGCATTAACTTGTGACAAGTGATCGTCTGCCGATACGTTCACCCATCAGCGTGGCGACAGGCACCACTCGCCGCGCCGGTCCTGCTGTCGCACGAAAGGCTTCCGCATGCTCACCGGGAACGGTCGTCACCGTCGCCCCCGCCAGGCTCCGGCTCTCCTCGTCGCGGCCGGAGTGACCGGCTCCGCCATCGCCATCCCGCTGCTCGGGGCCGCGAGCGCGAGCGCCGCCGACGGCACCACGTGGGACAAGGTCGCCGAGTGCGAGAGCGGCGGTTCCTGGAGCGCGGACACCGGCAACGGGTACTACGGCGGCCTGCAGATATCGCAGGACGACTGGGACAAGTACGGCGGCGCGCAGTACGCCGTGAGCGCCGACCAGGCCAGCCGCTCGCAGCAGATCGCCGTCGCCGAGAAGATCCTCGCCGACCAGGGCACCAAGCCGTGGACGATGTGCGCGCTGACCGCCGGGCTGACCCCTCACTCGGGTTCGGTCGACGTCGACACGGGTGTCGGGGGTTCCGGGAGCGGCAAGGGTTCGGGGAGTGACTCCGGATCGGCCGGCAGCTCCGACTCGTCCGGTCTGTCGGACTCGTCCTCTTCTGGTACCGGCGCGGGGTCCCACTCCGGCTCGAAGTCCGGCTCGGGCGCGGACTCTTCCTCCGGTTCCAGCGCCTCACCCGCCCCGGAGCAGGGCAAGGGTGCCGGCGAGACGCCGGGCGCGGCCGACGGCTCCACCGCGAGCGGTTCCCCCAAGTCCGACAAGTCCGACAAGGCGGGTGCGTCCGGCGCCTCGGGCTCCACCGGGTCGGCCGGGTCCACCGGCTCCTCCGGCAACGGGAACTCGCGGGGGGGCGACAGCTCTCCCACGATCACCCCCGGGATCGACGAATCGGACAATTCCCAGCAGGGCGTCGGTTCTTGGAGCCTCGTCGACACCGGAGCCCTCAGTAGTGGCGGACGTCACCGCGGTGGCAGTGCGGACGAAAGCGTGACAAACGGTCAGAGCGTCGCGTCCGTCGGCCGGCATGCGGACCGACAGCCGGACACCTACACCGTCCGTGAGGGTGACACGCTCGCCTCCATCGCCGACTCCCTTGGCGTCCATGGCGGATGGCACGCGCTGTACGACGACAACAAGGGGCTCGTCGGCGCCGACCCGAACCACATCGCCGCCGGTCAGACCCTGAAAGTCGGTGACGAAAAGGGCGGCGAATAGGCGGAGTTGACGCCCCACTTCATGCCGAATGTCCGGTTTGGTGAAAGTGTGGGATGAGTCTCAGAAGCCCTGATCGTCTTTGAAATTCCGCCGATCGCGTGTCTACGGTCAGGACCGCTCGTCACCACGAGCCCCGGCAGTCGCAACGCCGAATCCTGCCAGCGGTTGCCCGGGAACAGTCGTCGCGTCATGCGCCGCAGGCAGGAGCGGGGGACCCAAGGTAAGCGCCGCGCCGGGAAGTTGAGCCGGAGCGGCTTGGGGTGAAGCCACGCCTCCCAGTGGAGGGGTGGCCGGGCAACTCAACCGGCCCGAACCCGACAGCTCACCTCGCAGGCGTCGGTGAGGGGATCGATCCATGCTGTTCTCCGGCAAGGGCAAGCACCGTCGCCCGTCCAAGGCCATCCGCGCCATCACGCTCGCCGGTGTCACCGGCGCCGCCGTCGCCGCCCCGCTGATGGCGGCCGGCAACGCCTCCGCCGCCACCGCCTCCGAGTGGGACACGGTCGCCCAGTGCGAGTCGGGCGGCAACTGGTCCATCAACACCGGCAACGGCTTCTACGGCGGCCTGCAGTTCACCAACTCCACCTGGGCCGCGTACGGCGGCACCGCCTACGCCGCGCGCGCCGACCTCGCCACCAAGACGCAGCAGATCACCATCGCCGAGAAGGTCCTCGCGGGCCAGGGCAAGGGTGCCTGGCCGGTCTGCGGCACGGGCCTCTCCGGCGCCGCCTACAACGGCTCGGCCCCGGCCACCTCGCCGAAGGCCACCACGCCGAGCACGAGCACCCGCTCCACCGACCAGCAGGCCGCCACCCGCTCCACCACGCGTACGGCCCCGTCGGCGAGCAAGACCGTCACCACGCCGACCGGCAAGAAGGTCAAGAAGGGCGACGGCGAGTACAAGGTCGTCAAGGGTGACTCCCTCAGCTCCATCGCCGAGAAGCACCACGTCGCCGGCGGCTGGCAGAAGCTGTTCCAGCTGAACAAGGACATCGTCGAGGACGCGAACCTCATCTACCCGGGTCAGCAGCTGCACCTGAAGTGACCTCCGGCTCCGGCCGGACGCACAGCGCCCTCACACCCCCTCCCCCCACACCGAAGCCCCCGTGAGGGAATCCCCCGTCCCCACGGGCTCCCCGCCCCGGCGCGTTCTTCCCCCGTACGCGCCGGGGCGGGGTCTTTCGTTTCCCGCGCCGTTTCCCCACTCTTCAGCCGGGCCTCACCGGCAGCCCCCTTTGTTCCGGGGGTGAACAATGGGTACCGTCTGCGTGTCCTCGTCGTCCACGGGACGGTCGGTCGGTGGCCGACGCCCCTGGGACGGTTAGGCTCTAGTCGCAAGGCACCGCCGCAAGGCACACGCCCCGCACTTCCAGCGTCACATCCCAAGAAGGAGATGCTCGTGCCGTCCATCGACGTCGTCGTAGCCCGGGAAATCCTGGACTCCCGAGGCAACCCCACGGTCGAGGTCGAGGTCGGCCTCGACGACGGCAGCACGGGTCGTGCCGCCGTTCCGTCCGGCGCCTCGACGGGCGCCTTCGAGGCCATCGAGCTCCGCGACGGTGACCCGAACCGCTACCAGGGCAAGGGTGTCGAGAAGGCCGTCCTCGCCGTCATCGAGCAGATCGGCCCGGAGCTGGTCGGCTACGACGCCACCGAGCAGCGCCTGATCGACCAGGCCATGTTCGACCTGGACGCCACCGACAACAAGGGCTCCCTCGGCGCCAACGCCATCCTCGGCGTCTCCCTCGCCGTCGCCCACGCCGCCTCCGAGGCCAGCGACCTCCCCCTCTTCCGCTACCTGGGCGGCCCGAACGCGCACCTGCTGCCGGTGCCGATGATGAACATCCTGAACGGCGGCTCGCACGCCGACTCCAACGTGGACATCCAGGAGTTCATGATCGCCCCGATCGGCGCGGAGTCCTTCTCCGAGGCCCTGCGCTGGGGCGCCGAGGTCTACCACACGCTGAAGAAGGTCCTGAAGAGCAAGGGCCTGTCCACCGGCCTCGGCGACGAGGGCGGCTTCGCCCCCAACCTCGAGTCCAACCGCGCCGCCCTCGACCTCATCCTCGAGGCCATCAAGGAGGCCGGCTACGTCCCCGGCCAGCAGATCGCCCTCGCGCTCGACGTCGCCGCCTCCGAGTTCTACAAGGACGGCAAGTACCAGTTCGAGGGCAAGGAGCGCTCCGCCGCCGAGATGACCGAGTACTACGAGGAGCTCGTCTCCGCGTACCCGCTCGTCTCCATCGAGGACCCGCTGTTCGAGGACGACTGGGCCGGCTGGAAGGTCATCACCGACAAGCTCGGCGACAAGGTCCAGCTGGTCGGCGACGACCTGTTCGTCACCAACCCCGAGCGCCTCGCCCGCGGTATCGAGGAGGGCACCGCCAACGCCCTGCTCGTGAAGGTGAACCAGATCGGCTCGCTCACCGAGACCCTGGACGCCGTCGAGCTGGCCCAGCGCAGCGGCTTCAAGTGCATGATGTCGCACCGCTCCGGCGAGACCGAGGACGTCACCATCGCCGACCTGGCCGTCGCCACCAACTGCGGCCAGATCAAGACCGGCGCCCCGGCCCGCTCCGAGCGCGTCGCCAAGTACAACCAGCTGCTGCGCATCGAGGAGATCCTCGACGACGCCGCGGTGTACGCGGGCCGCTCGGCCTTCCCCCGCTTCAAGGGCTGAGCCCGTAGAGGCTACGTCTTAGCCAGTCGTACGTACGTCCCCGTACCCGGTCCCGTACCGTGTCCGGGGACGTACGCACGTGTGAAAGGGGAGGCGGAGAGCCGATGGCCGTCAGGGACCGGGACCGTTTCTCCACCGCGACCAGGCTGCGGCTGCTCGGCGAGCAGACGGCGGCCCGCGTCTACCGCTCCCAGACCAAGCGGCAGGCCCGCCGCTCCCGGCTCACCGGCCGCGCGGCGCTGCTCGCGCTGGTGCTGTGCTCGATGATCGTCGCGCTCGCCTACCCGATGCGCCAGTACGTCTCCCAGCGCGCGGCGATCTCCGACCTCCAGCGGCAGCAGGAGCAGGCCCGCGAGCGGGTCGAGCAGTTGCGCGACCTCAAGGCGCGCTGGCAGGACGACGCCTACGCCGAGCAGCAGATCCGGCGCCGGCTGCACTATGTGATGCCGGGTGAGACCGGGTACGTGGTCGTCGACCCCGGCGCCGTCAAGCAGTCCCGCGCCGATCTGCGGGCCGCCCAGCGCCCCTGGTACGCCAACGTCTGGGACGGGGTCGACAAGTCCGACGCCTCCGACCAGTGAACCAACAGAAAGCCGTCGAAAAGCAGTCATGGAAACGCCCCCGCCCTCCACTCCGCGTACCGAGCCGACCGACGCGGACGTCGAGGCCTTCAAGCAGCAGCTCGGCCGCCCGCCGCGGGGTCTGCGGGCCATCGCGCACCGCTGCCCGTGCGGCCGGCCGGACGTCGTGGAGACCGCGCCGCGGCTGCCCGACGGCACGCCCTTCCCGACGACGTACTACCTGACGTGCCCGCGCGCCGCCTCGGCGATCGGGACGCTGGAGGCGAACGGCGTCATGAAGGAGATGACGGAACGCCTCCAGAGCGACCCCGAGCTGGCCGCGGCCTACCGTGCCGCCCACGAGGACTACATCGCGCGCCGGGACGCCATCGAGGTCCTGGAGGGCTTCCCCAGCGCCGGCGGCATGCCGGACCGCGTGAAGTGCCTGCACGTGCTGGTCGCGCACTCCCTGGCCGCCGGTCCGGGCGTGAACCCGCTCGGCGACGAGGCGATCGCGATGCTGCCGGAGTGGTGGGCGAAGGGGCCGTGTGTGCAGCCGCTCGAGGCGCCCGACCCGGCGGACGAGCACCCGGGCGAGGAGGGTGCCGTCTTCGACCCCGCCGAGGTCCGCAGCGGCTTCTTCGCCCAGAAGCCGCTGGTCCCGGAGGGCTACTCCCGGGTCGCCGCCGTCGACTGCGGTACGAACTCCATCCGGCTGCTGGTCGCCGACGTCAACCCGGCCACCGGTGAACTGCTGGAGCTGGACCGGCGCATGACGATCGTGCGCCTCGGACAGGACGTGGACCGCACCGGCCGGCTGGCGCCCGAGGCGCTGGAGCGGACCTTCGCCGCGTGCCGGGAGTACGCCGACGTCATCCGTGAACTCGGCGCCGCCGAGGTCCGCTTCGTCGCCACCTCCGCCTCCCGCGACGCCGAGAACCGCGACGAGTTCGTGCGGGGCGTGCTGGACATCCTCGGGGTCGAGCCGGAGGTGATCACGGGCGACCAGGAGGCCGAGTTCTCCTTCACCGGCGCCACGAAGGAGCTGACCGGCCGTGCGGACCTCACGACGCCGTACCTCGTCGTGGACATCGGCGGCGGTTCCACCGAGTTCGTCGTCGGCGACGAACACGTCCGGGCCGCGCGGTCCGTGGACGTCGGCTGCGTGCGGATGACCGAGCGGCACCTGGTGCACGAGGGCAAGGTCTCCGACCCGCCCACCGAGGAGCAGATCGCCGCCATAAGGGCCGACATCGAGGCCGCCCTGGACCTCGCGGAGCGGACCGTGCCGCTGCGCGAGGCGCACACCCTGGTGGGCCTCGCCGGGTCCGTCACCACCGTCTCGGCCATCGCCCAGGAGCTGCCGGAGTACGACTCCGCGCGCATCCACCACTCCCGCGTCCCGCGCGACCGCGTCCGCGAGATCACCGAGTGGCTGCTGCGCTCCACGCACGCCGAGCGCGCCGCGGTGCCGTCCCTGCACCCGGGTCGGGTCGACGTCATCGCCGCGGGCGCCCTCGTGCTGCTCGCGATCATGGAGCGGACCGGCGCCGAGGAGGTCGTGGTGAGCGAACACGACATTCTGGACGGGATCGCGTGGTCCCTCGCATGAGGGCGACTGGGGCCGTGAGGGTCTCTTTCCGGCCCCTTTGCTACTGGCCGGTAGCCTCCGTTGAGCAGGTTGGATAACGTGTGAGCGGGCCAACCGGGGGTTCCGGTGACACGCCGTCGGAAAAGTTCGTGAAGTTCTTCACAAGGAATTCGGTCCTGGCGGGGGATCAGAAGGCTCCACTTGGCCCGTTCGGGGGTTCAACAGCCCCTGAGCGTGCTCGGGCGTGTGATGCGCGCGTGTGTCGGGAGGGTGTCCGCAGGGCCCCTCCCAGGCACCTCGCGCGAGGCCCGACGCGACGGAGAGGCAGCTCACGCGGCCTTGACAACGGGTCAGACCGCCCCGGGGTTCCCTTTCCGTGACATGACCTGCGTCACGCGAGCCGCGGAGTTTAGCACAGGGGCTGTAGGACCTTGTGAAGGGGCGCACGAGCACCGCTCGAGGGGCGGGTGGATACTCGATGCCATGAGCACCACGGAGCGTCCCAGGATCCTCGTAGTAGGCGGTGGGTACGTAGGCCTGTACGCAGCTCGGCGCATCCTCAAGAAGATGCGCTTCGGAGAGGCGACCGTCACGGTCGTCGACCCCCGGTCGTACATGACCTACCAGCCCTTCCTCCCCGAAACCGCCGCCGGCAACATCTCCCCGCGCCACGTCGTCGTCCCACTGCGACGCGTGGTCCCCAAGGCGGAGGTCCTCACCGGCCGGGTCACCACCATCGACCAGGACCGCAAGGTCGCCACGATCGCCCCCCTCGTGGGCGAGGCGTACGAGCTGCCGTTCGACTACCTGGTCGTCGCGCTCGGCGCCGTCTCCCGCACCTTCCCGATCCCCGGCCTCGCCGAGCAGGGCATTGGCATGAAGGGCGTCGAGGAGGCCATCGGCCTGCGCAACCACGTGCTGGAGCAGCTCGACAAGGCCGAGTCCACCACCGACGAGGAGATCCGCCGCAAGGCGCTCACCTTCGTCTTCATCGGCGGTGGCTTCGCGGGTGCGGAGACCATCGGCGAGGTCGAGGACATGGCCCGGGACGCGGCCAAGTACTACAAGAACGTGTCCCGTGAGGACATGCGCTTCGTCCTGGTCGACGCCGCCGACAAGATCCTGCCCGAGGTCGGCCCCAAGCTCGGCCAGTACGGCAAGGAGCACCTGGAGAGCCGGGGCGTGGAGATCTACCTCTCCACCTCGATGGACTCCTGCGTCGACGGCCACGTCGTGCTGAAGAACGGCCTCGAGGTCGACTCCAACACCGTCGTGTGGACCGCCGGCGTCAAGCCGAACCCGGCCCTCGCCCGCTTCGGTCTGCCCCTCGGCCCGCGCGGCCACGTCGACTGCGAGCCGACCCTCCAGGTCAAGGGCACGGACTACATCTGGGCCGCCGGTGACAACGCACAGGTCCCGGACCTCGTCGGCCGCAAGGCGGGCAACGAGAACGCCTGGTGCCCGCCGAACGCCCAGCACGCGCTGCGCCAGGCCCGGGTCCTCGGCGACAACGTGGTCTCCGGTATGCGGGGCTTCCCGCAGAAGGAGTACGAGCACGCCAACAAGGGTGCGGTCGCCGGTCTCGGCCTGCACAAGGGCGTGGCGATGATCGTCCTGGGCAAGATGAAGATCAAGCTCAAGGGCCGCCTCGCCTGGTACATGCACCGTGGCTACCACGGTCTGGCGATGCCGACCTGGAACCGCAAGATCCGCGTCTTCGCCGACTGGACCCTGGGCATGTTCCTCAAGCGCGAGGTCGTCTCCCTGGGCGCCATGGAGAACCCCCGCGAGGAGTTCTACGAGGCCGCGAAGCCCGCGCCGGTCGCCGCCGCGAGTACGGCCGACAAGACCGGGGCGAAGGCCAAGGCCTCCTGACCCTCCGACGGTCGCCGAACCACCCGAAGGACCTCCCGCCATCCGTGGTGCGGGAGGTCCTTCGGCGTTCCGGAAGGGTGTTTTCCCAGCTGTAACTCCTTCGCGGGACTGTGCGGAGGGCCACTTGGTGTTTACGTGGTGTCGGACATCCGGGATCTGTCGTCACGGAGGTGTGCGCCATGGCCGATGCCGCGCTGCGGCTGAAGAACCTTCTCGAACAGTTGCTGGGGGAACCGCTCCCGGTGCGCATCCGCGCCTGGGACGGTTCGCAGGCGGGGCCGCCGGGCGGTCCGACCCTGGTGGTGCGCAACCGCAGGGCCCTGCGCCGGCTGCTGTGGAAGCCGGGGGAACTGGGGCTCGCGAGGGCCTGGGTCGCCGGGGACCTGGACGTGGACGGCGACCTCTACACCGTCCTCGACCTGCTCTCCGGGCAGATCTGGGAGCGCGGCGAGGACGCCAGGACCCTCGTCCAGGCACTGCGCGACCCGCAGGTGCGGGCCGCCGTACGCGGCCTGGTGACGCTCGGCGGGCCCCCGCTGCCGCCCGCTCCGCCGCGTGAGGAGGTCCGCAGGCGCGGCCACCTCCACACCCGGCGCAGCGACAAACGCGCCATCAGCCACCACTACGACGTCGGCAACGACTTCTACGAACTCGTCCTCGGGCCGACGATGGTCTACTCGTGCGCATACTGGGGGGCCTCCGACAACGCAGACACCCTCGAAACCGCCCAGCGCGACAAGCTCGAACTCATCTGCCGCAAGCTCGATCTGAAGCCCGGTCAGCGCCTGCTGGACGTCGGCTGCGGCTGGGGCTCCATGGCGGTCCACGCGGCCCGTGAGCACGGCGTGAGCGTCGTCGGCATCACACTGTCGCAGGAGCAAGCGGCGTACGCCCGCAAGCGCGTCGCCGACGAGGGGCTGACGGACAAGGTCGAGATCCGGGTGCAGGACTACCGGGACGTCGCCGACGGGCCGTTCGACGCCGTCTCCTCCATCGGCATGGCCGAGCACGTGGGCGCCGAGCGGTACCTGGAGTACGCCGAGACCCTCTACCGGCTCCTCAAGCCCGGCGGACGGCTGCTCAACCACCAGATCGCCCGCCGCCCGCAGCGCGACGAGTCGGCGTACGAGGTGGACGACTTCATCGACGCCTACGTCTTCCCCGACGGCGAACTCGCCCCCATCGGCACCACCGTCACCCAGCTGGAGCGCGCCGGGTTCGAGGTGCGGGACGTGGAGTCGATCCGCGAGCACTACGCCCGCACCCTGCGCCGGTGGGTCGCCAACCTGGAGGCGGACTGGGACCGCGCGGTCCGGCTCACCAGCCCCGGCCGCGCCCGCGTCTGGCTGCTGTACATGGCCGCCTGCGCGCTCTCCTTCGAACGCAACCGCATCGGCGTCAACCAGGTCCTGGCCGTCCGCACCCCCGAGTCCGGCGCCTCCGGACTCCCGCTGCGGTCTCGTACCTGGCACGGCTGACACGACGAGGGGCCCCGCTCCGGTGCCGGAACGGGGCCCCTCGTGTGCCGTACGACTACTCGGCCTTGATCGCCGCCAGCATGTTCAGCCGGGCCGCGCGCCGGGCCGGCCACAGGGCGGCCAGGACGCCGACCGTGCCCGCCAGCAGCAGGAAGACCGCCATCCGGCCCCAGGGCAGGACCAGTTCGTACGTCGGCAGCTTCGTGCCCAGCAGCTGACCCGCCGCCCAGCCGAAGAACACGCCCAGGCCGATGCCGAGCACACCGCCGAACAGGGAGATCACCAGGGACTCCAGGCGGACCATCCGCTTGACCGCCCTGCGGTCCAGGCCGATCGCGCGGAGCATGCCGATCTCCTGGGAGCGCTCGAAGACCGACATGGCCAGGGTGTTGATGACCCCGAGGACCGCGACGATCACCGCCATGCCGAGCAGGCCGTAGAGCATGTTCAGCATCGTCGAGAACATCTTCGCGATGTCGTTGGAGATGTCCTTCTTGTCCTGGATCTTGATCGCCGGGTTGGTGCCGAGGACCTTCGCCAGCCTGCTCTTCGTCGCGTCGGAGGTGCCGTCCGCCGTCTTGACCATGACCTGCATGTCGGCCGGGTCCTTCAGGTGCGGGGTGAGGACCTTGTTGTCGAGCATGATCCCGTTGATCATGTCGTTGCCCTCGTAGACCCCGGCGACGGTCAGCTGCCGGGCCTTGCCGTCCTCGAAGTGCGCGGTGAAGTGCGAACCGGGCGTCCAGCCGTACTCCTTGGCCCGGTCCTTGTCGACGACGACCTGGGTGCCGCTCACCGTGAAGGAGCCGTCGTCCACCTTCAGGTCGGTCAGCTTCCCGATGGACGCGCCGTCGACCCCGGTCAGGAACTCGGTCTTGCCGTCGATGCGGGACGGGGCGTTGCGCAGCGGGCTGCTGGCGGTGACGCCGTCGGTCGCGGCGAGCCTGGTCGCCACGTCCGGGGAGAGCGGGGAGCGGTTGGCCATCGAGACGACGTAGTCCGCGCGGATCGCCGAGGACGCCATCTTGTCGATCGCCGTCTGCAGGCTGCCCGCCATCACCGTCATGCCGGTGATCAGGGTCAGGCCGATCATCAGCGCCGAGGCGGTGGCCGCCGTACGGCGCGGGTTGCGCACCGAGTTCTGCCGGGCCAGCTTGCCCGAGACACCGAACACGCGCAGCACCGGGGCGGCGGCCGCGATCAGCGGGCGGGACAGCAGCGGGGTCAGGATGAACACGCCGATGATCAGGAGTACGGCGCCGATGCCCATCGGGGCCTGGGCGGAGTCGGTGTCCATCGTCGTGGCCGCGAGGACCACCGCGATGCCGGCCGCCGCGAACAGCGCGCCGAGCGTGTTGCGCAGCACCAGCGACTTGGCGGTGGCCTTGGCGTGCACGCTGCTCATCGCCGCCACCGGCGGGATCTTCGCGGCCCGGCGGCCGGGCAGCCAGGCGGCCAGCATGGTGATGAGGATGCCGACCGCGAGGGCGGCCACCACCGTGCCGGGGGTGATCACCAGCGGCCCGTCGGGCACGCTCGCGCCGAAGGAGCCCAGCAGCGAGCGCAGACCCGCGCCGATGCCGACACCGGCGGCCAGACCGGACACACCGGCGACCGTGCCGACCGCGAACGCCTCGATCAGCACCGAGCGGGTGACCTGGCGGCGGGAGGCGCCGACCGCGCGCATCAGGGCCAGCTCCCGGGTGCGCTGGGCGACCAGCATGGTGAAGGTGTTGGCGATGATGAACGTGCCGACGAACAGCGCGATACCGGCGAACACCAGCAGGGCCTGCTTCAGGCCGCTCATCGAGTCGGCGATCTGCTTGGCCTGGTCGTCGGCGAGCTGCTTGCCGGTGGTGGTCTCCACCAGATGGGTGGGCAGGGCCTTGTCCAGCGCGGCCTTCAGCGCGGACTGGCTGGTGCCGGGCGCCGCCTTGACGTCGATCTCGTCGTATGCGCCCTTCTTGCCGAACAGCGCCTGTGCGGTCGGGGTGTCGAAGAGGGTGAGGCTGCCGCCCGCGGCGACGTTGCCGTCGTCGGTGGTGAAGACGCCCGCGACGGTCGGGGTGAGGACCGGGCCGTCGACGGAGAGCCGCACGGTGTCGCCGACCTTGTAGCCGGTGCGCTCGGCGGTCTTGGAGTCGATCAGCACCTCGCCCCTGCCGCGCGGGGCGTGGCCGCTGACCAGCGGGTAACGGGCGTCCCTGGTGCCCCAGTAGTTGCCGCCGTTGGACTGCCAGTCGCCGCCGGCCAGCTTGCCGTCCTTGCCGGCGAGCGCGGTGAAGCCGCTGACGACACCGGTCGCGGAGGCGGCGCCCGGGACCTTGGCCGCCTTCTCCAGCGTGGCCTGGGTCAGGTCGGGCAGCTTGCCGACCTGGTTGCCGCTGGAGTCCTGGTACCTGGGCTGTACAGCGACGTCGACCTGGTCGAAGCCCTTGGCGGAGCTCTTCTGGAAGGCGTCGGAGATGGTGTTGGTGAAGACCAGCGTCCCGGACACGAACGCCACGCCGAGCATGACGGCGAGCACGGTCATCAGGAGCCGGGCCTTGTGCGCGAGGACGTTGCGCAGGGCGGTGCGGAACATCAGCTGGTACGGCCCTTCGCGTCGAACTGCTTCATGAGGTCGAGGACGGCGTCGGCGGTGGGGCCGTAGATCTCGTCGACGATCCGGCCGTCGGCGAGGAAGACGACGCGGTCGGCGTAGGCGGCGGCGACCGGGTCGTGGGTCACCATGACGACGGTCTGGCCCAGTTCGCGCACGGAGTTGCGCAGGAAGCCGAGCACCTCGGCGCCGGAGCGCGAGTCGAGGTTTCCGGTCGGCTCGTCGCCGAAGATGATGTCGGGCTTGGAGGCGAGGGCGCGGGCGACCGCGACGCGCTGCTGCTGGCCGCCGGAGAGCTGGGCGGGCCGGTGGCTGAGCCGCCCGGACAGGCCCACCATCTGGATGACCCGGTCCAGCCACTGCTTGTCGGCCCTGCGCCCCGCGATGTCCATCGGGAGGGTGATGTTCTCCAGCGCGGTCAGCGTCGGCAGCAGGTTGAAGGCCTGGAAGATGAAGCCGATCTTGTCCCGGCGGAGCTTGGTGAGCTGCTTGTCCTTCAGGGAGCCCAGCTCGGTGTCACCGATCCTGACGGACCCCGAGGAGAAGGTGTCCAGTCCGGCCACGCAGTGCATCAGCGTGGACTTGCCGGAACCGGAGGGGCCCATGATCGCGGTGAACTCGGCCTGCCGGAAGTCGACCGAGACCCGGTCCAGGGCGACCACCCGGGTCTCCCCCTGTCCGTAGATCTTCGACAGCTCCGTGGCGCGTGCGGCCACGGCGGTGGTCCGGTCGGCGGTGGGTGTGGTCGTCACGGGAGGGTGCTCCTGTCGGGGGTGGCGTGTGTTCCTGGGGACCGCTCCATCGTCTCGGCGCGAAGGGCGCGTGGCGTCAGTCGCTGTTCCGGTTCCGGAGGGCGACTCGGGGCGGACGGGAGGCCGCCGCGTCATACCTGGGGAGGACGGCCGACCCTGAGAGGCGAAAGGTTCGGGCGCGGTCGAGGCGCGGTCGAGTTCTGCGCGAGATGTGCTCGACGTGTACTCGAGGCACGGTCGAAACAATGTCGAACGATGTCAAGAACAGGTGGAACGCCCTCGTTCGGACGGTGAAATTCCGTCATTTCACGTACGTGCGCGCCCGCCTCACGTCACGCTGTCTGGCAAGTGCGTATGGCGCGTTCCGCGGGCTGATGCACCCTCAGACGTCAATAAAATAAGACAACATCGGTCCGCCCTTCCGCTGTTCGGGGGATGGGTCCCGATAGGCTCGGAACCTCGACGCGGAGCCCATGGCCTGCCCGGATGGTGGAATGCAGACACGGCGAGCTTAAACCTCGCTGCCCCTTCGCGGGCGTGCCGGTTCAAGTCCGGCTCCGGGCACCACCGCGCCCCTCTCGCACCCATTGACATCGAATACAGCCCCGGCGGAGACTCGACGTTCGTAAGTTGGTGAAGAAAATTTCACCAGACGAACAGCATGGCGGACCGTAGGACAGGAAGGGGCGGAGCCGATGCGCACCACCGTCGGGATCATCGGAGCGGGGCCGGCCGGGCTGCTGCTCGCGCGGCTGCTGCACCGCGCCGGCATCGACTCGGTCGTCCTGGAGAGCCGCGACCGCGCCTACGTCGAGCACCGCCAGCGCGCCGGGATCCTCGAGCAGGGGACCGTGGACGTGCTGCGCGCGGCGGGCGCCGCGGAGCGGCTGGACCGCGAGGGCCTGCGCCACGACGGCATCGAACTGCGCTTCGACCGCACCCGCCACCGCGTCGACTTCCCCGGCCTCACCGGCGGGCGGTCCGTGACGGTGTACGCCCAGACCGAGGTCTGCAAGGACCTGATCGCCCTTCAGCTGAAGGAGGGCGGGCCGCTGCTGTTCGAGGCGGAGGCGCTCACCGTCGAGGGGGCCGAGAGCGACAGTCCGCGGGTGCGGTTCCGGCACGAGGGGCGCGAGGACGTGCTGGAGTGCGACTACGTCGTCGGCTGCGACGGCTTCTGGGGCGTGGCCCGGGCCGCCGTACCGGCCGCCGTCTCGCGCGTGTTCGAGCGGACGTACCCCTATGCCTGGCTCGGCATCCTCGCCGACGTCGCGCCCTCGCACGACGAACTCGTCTACGCCCGCCACGACCGCGGCTTCGCCCTGCTGTCGATGCGCTCCCCGTCCGTCTCGCGGCTCTACCTCCAGGTCCCCGCCGACACGGACGCCGACGCCTGGACGGACGACGCGATCTGGGCGGAACTGGAGCACCGCTTCGCGACGGACGACGGCTGGCGGCTGGAGCGCGGGCCGATCACCCAGAAGTCGGTCACGCCCATGCGCTCCTTCGTCCACGAACCGATGCGCCACGGCCGGCTCTTCCTCGCCGGCGACGCCGCCCACATCGTCCCGCCGACCGGCGCCAAGGGCCTGAACCTCGCCGTCGGAGACGTCGTCACCTTCGCCCGCGCACTCGTCCACGAGCGGGAGACCGGCTCCCCGGACCTCCTCGACGCCTACTCCGCGACCTGTCTGCGCCGCGTCTGGCAGGCCGAGCGGTTCTCCTACGACATGACGACCATGCTCCATCCGGCCCCGGACGCCACCCCCTTCGACGCCCGCCTCCAACTGGCCCGGCTGGAACGGCTGGCCTCCTCCCGTGCGGCCGAGACCGACCTGGCCGAGGCGTACACGGGGTTCCCGCTCGGGTAGAAACGCCGTCGGTACGTCTCGGTCGGGTAGCAGGTTCGTCATGGAACGCGATCACCCGTGGCCGGGAATCGCCCGCACGCGTAGCGTGTTGGGGAGCACGGCAGGGGAAAGATCCTCCTCAGGTATCATGGTCGATCCTTTGCCAATCCATTACGCTTTGAGCCAAGGCTGCGCATGGCAGCCGTGGAGGAGTGAAATGAGGAGCAGTAACCCGGTCTTCTCGCGACGGGGGTTCAGCCGCGACAACGGCTACGCCGGCTTCAACACCGCACCGCAGGCCGGGTACGCACAGGGCAACCCGTACGCGCAGAACCCCTACGCCCAGAACCCGTACGCGCAAGCGGACCTTCAGTACGGCGCACCCCCGCAGGCCCCGGTCACCACCGACCGGATGACGATGGACGACGTCGTCGTCCGTTCGGCCATGACGCTCGGCACGGTCGCCCTCGGCGCCGTCCTCGCCTGGGCGCTGCTGCCGGTCTCGACGACGAGCTACGGCCTGGCCGTCGGCTCCGCGATCGTCGCGTTCGTCCTGGCGATGATCCAGAGCTTCAAGCGCACCCCGTCGCCCGCCCTGATCCTGGGGTACGCCGCGTTCGAGGGCGTCTTCCTCGGCGTCATCAGCGAGATGTACAACAGCCGCTGGAGCGGCGCCCCGTTCCAGGCGGTGCTCGGCACGATGGCGGTCGCCGGCGCGACCCTGCTCGTCTACAAGGCGGGCTGGATCCGCGTCACCGCGCGCTACGCCCGGATGGGCCTCGCCATCGCGATGGCCTTCATGGTCGTCATGGCGGTCAACCTGCTGCTGGTCGCGTTCGGCGTCGCCGAGAACGGCGGCCTGCGCAGCTTCGGCCCGCTCGGCGCGCTGGTCGGCATCGTCGCCATCCTGATCGGCGCGTTCTTCCTCACGCTGGACTTCAAGCAGATCGAGGACGGCATCGCCTACGGCGCCCCGCGCAACGAGTCCTGGCTCGCCGCGTTCGGTCTCACCATGACCCTGGTGTGGATCTACGTCGAGATGCTGCGGCTGGTGGCGATCTTCACCAACAACGACTAGTCGGCCGACGTCGGCTGAGAAGGCCCCGGGCTTCGCAGCCCGGGGCCTTCTCGCGGTCTAGAGCAGCTTGCGGGCCGCCCTCCGCAGGTCGTACTCGTGCACGATCGCCTTCGCGTGGCCGTACGCGAGGTCGTACTCGTGCCGGAGCCAGCTGACCTTCTCCTCGAAGCGGAACAGCGCGGGGCCTTCTTCTACGGTGCGCAGCCAGTCGGAGACTTCACGACCGGTGCAGTGGGGGATGCGGGCGAGCAGATTGCGGTGGGTCTCCTCGGAGAAGAGCTGGGACATCGGCGCCTCCGAACGCAAAGGGGATGTAAGCCGGTCCTTCACGTCACCGTGCCTGAGCGTTCGCGTATTGGCAACAGTCCGGCACGTTACGCTCGGCGCGTGGTTGATACGACGCCCTTGACCCAAGCAGTGGAGTTTTTCGCCGACCGGTTGCGCGCGGCGCCGCAGAGCCGACTTCAGCGGGGTGCCGCGGCCGAGGCGCTGGCGCTGGCCCGGGAGTTGGCCCGGTGGGCGCAGCGTGTCGAGGAGCCCGGGAGTGAGCCCCGGGAGATGCCGGACGCCGGGATGTTCGCAGCGGCCGACCAAATCCTCGTGGCCGCACATGACGTGGAGCTGGTGCTGCGCAGTGAGGACCAGGTCGCCGAAGCGGTGAGGCTGGTGGAGGAGGCGCGGCAGCGGGCGGGGGTCTGAGCAGCCCTTACAGGGACGCGATGACCCGGTCGGCCAGGATGTAGACCATCTCCTCGCCGCAGGCGAAGGTGAGGGTGTAGGCGCCGGAGATGCCCGAGCCGCCGAGGAGGTAGGGGGTGTCGCCCGATTCCACGGCCGCTGCCAGGCGTTCGGCGGTCTCGCGGTGGCCCGGGGTCATGCACAGGGTGGTGCCGTCGGCGAAGACGTAGACGTCGAGGGTGCCGAGCGGGCCCGGGCGGACGTCGGCCAGTTCGACGCGGTCGGCGGCGAGCTGCTCCAGCGTGGTCACGGTGCGCTCGTGGTCGTTCACCGCCGGGGACTGCACCGGGACGAAGTCGGGGTGCGAGGGGTGCCGGCGGCGGGCCGCGGCCAGCTCCGGGGACTCCCCGGCGAACTCGTCGGTCTCGGTGGTCGGCTCGGACACCGGCTCCAGGCCGGCGAAGTCGCTCTGCCGGGGCAGGAACAGCTCGGTGTCGGGCAGGCCGAGCAGCGAGGGCGCGTCGGAGGCGTCACGGGCCTCCTGGGCGGCCCAGAAGGCGCGTGCCTCGGCCAGCTCCCGCTCCCGCTCCTCGGCGAGCGCCTCGGCCACGGCCGCGCGTATCTGGTCGGCCTCGGCGTGGGTGCGGGCGCTCGGCAGCAGGGCGCGGGTGGTGGCCGCCTGGTTCTCGGCGAGCTGTTGCTGCAGCGCCGTGAGCTGACGGCGCAGCTTCATCACGGTGCGCAGGACGGCGACGCCCACGGCGCCGGTGGCGGCCGTGGTGAGCAGCAGGGCGATCGGCATGGCGCTCACTGACGTACTCCCGGTTCAAAGTCGACCCCCGACTTCCTACATCAGCTTGAAGGGTGGACTATCCAGCTGTCAGTGCGTAACGTCACGAAACGGACAGGCCTTTGGTCTCGTCGATTCTTCGAGTGGCGCGCTGACCTGCGTTGACCTGCACTCTTGTGGTCCGCGAGCGAGATAGGTCACATCCTGGGGGAGATTGGATCACGAAAAGGCCCAGAACCGTGGAGATTTCTGGGTTCTGGGCCGATTCACGACGTAACGTGCCTGTCCCGCTACGGACGGTGGGTCAGCTGAGGCGCTCGATGACCATCGCCATGCCCTGGCCGCCGCCGACGCACATCGTCTCCAGGCCGAACTGCTTGTCGTGGAACTGCAGGGAGTTGATGAGCGTGCCGGTGATGCGGGCGCCGGTCATGCCGAAGGGGTGGCCCACGGCGATGGCGCCGCCGTTGACGTTCAGCTTGTCCAGGTCGATGCCGAGGTCACGGTAGGAGGGGATCACCTGGGCGGCGAAGGCCTCGTTGATCTCGACCAGGTCGATGTCGTCGATGGTCAGGCCGGCGCGGCGCAGGGCCTGCTGGCTGGCCTCGACCGGGCCGAGGCCCATGATCTCGGGGGACAGGCCGGAGACGCCGGTGGACACGATGCGGGCGAGCGGGGTCAGGCCCAGCTCGCGGGCCTTGGTGTCGGACATGATGACGACGGCGGCGGCGCCGTCGTTGAGCGGGCAGCAGTTGCCGGCGGTGACCAGGCCGTCCGGGCGGAAGACCGGCTTGAGGCCCGCCACACCCTCCAGGGTGACGCCGGCGCGGGGGCCGTCGTCCTTGCTGACGACGGTGCCGTCGGGGAGGGTGACCGGGGTGATCTCGCGCTCCCAGAAGCCGTTCTTGATGGCTTCCTCGGCGAGGTTCTGCGAGCGGACGCCGAACTCGTCCATGTCCTGGCGGGTGATGCCCTTGGCACGGGCCAGGTTCTCGGCGGTCTGCCCCATCGCGATGTACGGGTCGGGCAGCAGGCCGTCCTCGCGCGGGTCGTGCCAGGTCGTGCCCTCCTGCTGGGCGACAGCCTCGGTGCGGGCCTGTGCCTCGGCGAAGAGCGGGTTGTAGGTGCCCGGCATGTCGGAGCTGCCGTGGGCGTAGCGGGAGACCATCTCGACACCGGCCGAGATGAAGACGTCGCCCTCGCCGGCCTTGATGGCGTGCAGGGCCATGCGGGAGGTCTGGAGGGAGGAGGAGCAGTAGCGGGTGATCGTGCAGCCGGGCAGGTGGTCCATGCCCATCTGTACGGCGACGATACGACCGAGGTTGTGCCCCTGCTCACCGCCGGGCAGGCCGCAGCCGAGCATCAGGTCGTCGATGTCCCGGGGGTCCAGCTCGGGGATCTTGGCGAGTGCGGCCTGGATGATCGTGGCGGTCAGGTCGTCGGGGCGCAGGTCCTTCAGGGAGCCCTTGACGGCGCGGCCGATGGGGGAGCGGGCGGTCGAGACGATGACGGCTTCGGGCATCACGGCTCCAGTGGACGGGGTTTGTTGTGTAGGCAGGGCCGGTTGGGAAGTTACCGGTACGTATGGCCTGGGTCACCGGTGTCGGGGTGTGACACTGACCGCAGTTTCCAAGCGCTTGCTTGGCCCGCGGCCCAGAACCCCCACCGCCCACCCTCCCACCCGTCTCGCTCGGCCGAGAAGTTGCTGTGGGGGCTGGGGGTGGGCGGGCAGGAGAAGGGTGGCGCGGCTGACGGCCACCCGGCAATCCCCGCCGCTGGACCGTCGGCCCGGCCTCGCTGGTGGGCCCGTCGGTTCCAGGCGGCCCTCGCCGGTCGGCCTGGCGGTTTTGGGGTGGCCTTCGCTGGTCGGCCTGTCGTGTACGCCGCCGAGTCGCGGCCGCCCGCGCGGCCGCCCGGCCCCGCTGGTCGACCCGTCGGCGCCCGGCACCTGCCGGTCGACGCGTCGCCCCGTACTTGCCGGTCGACCCAGTGGCTCCAGGCGACCTTCGCCGGCCGGCCCGGCCCCGCCGGGTCGTCCCGCCGGCCCGGCACCCGCCGGTCGACCCGGCGGCTCCATGCGACCCCCGGGTCGACCCGGCGCCTGTCGGCTGGCATACCCGGCCCCCGCGGCACCTCTCAGCCGACCGAGACGGGTGGGCGCGTGCGGGCGAGGAAGGTTATGTCGACGGAGTTGCCGGTTCGGCTTCTGGGACTCTGCGGCGGCGTCTGCGTTTCAGCAGGGCCCAGGGGCCGCGTGGACCGGTTGGCATCGCCGCGGTGACTTCCGTGCCGGCCTCCGAGGCGGCCTCCGCTGCGGCTCGGGCCACCGGGAGGAAGCCCTCGCGGCGCATCACGTCGGGGCGTTCCTCTTCCGCCGGCCACAGGCCGAGGGCCGCGCAGACCGTCGGCAGGACCGCCATCGCGGCTGTGGCGTAGCCCTCGGCCGAGGGGTGGTAGTTGTCCGGGCCGAAGAGTTCCCGGGGATTGGCCTCGAACTCCGGGCCCAGCAGGTCGCCCAGGGACACCGTGCGGCCCCCCTGTTCCACCACCCCGATCGTCTGGGCCGCCGCCAGCTGCCGCGAGGCACGCCGGGCCAGCCAGCGCAGTGGCTGCTGCACCGGCTCGATCGTGCCGAGATCGGGGCAGGTGCCGACCACCACCTCCGCCCCGGCCGTGCGCAGCCGTCGTACCGCCGCGGACAGGTGCCGTACCGAACGGGTCGGCGGCATCCGGTGCGTCACATCGTTCGCGCCGATCATGATCACGCAGATGTCGGGGAGGGGAAACGGTGATGACAGTACCGAGGCCACCTGGCGGTCCAGGTCGTCCGACTGCGCCCCCGGCGACGCCACATTACGGAGTTCCACCGGGCGTTCCGCCACCGCCGCCAGTCCCGAGGCCAGCAGCGCCCCCGGTGTCTGGCCCGCCCGGTGCACGCCCTGCCCGGCCGCCGTCGAGTCGCCGAGCATGGTCAGCCTGAGGGGAGGTTCGCCGGGGACGTCGTAGGTGAGGCCGTAGATGCCGTCGGCCGCCGGGACCCGGCCGCCGCTGCCGTTGCCCACATGGCGCCGGGCCAGCCGTACCTCGGCCAGCAGCAGACCGACGGCGGCCGCGCCGACCAGACCGGCCCCGCCACCGCCGTACGCCGCTCCGGCCGCGATGCGCCGGGCCACTCGTGCCCTCGACAGGTTCGTCATGCGTCGCCGCCACCTCCCTCGTAGCCGTACATCCACTCCTTGCCCCGTACAGCCCGTGTGCCAATCTCAACGGGGAGTGAACGACCACCACGTCTCACCCGTGGGCCGTAGGCTGGCGTGACCACTACGACCACTGTTTTTGTGCACAGCAACCGGAGACAACGGTGCAATTCCACGACTCGATGATCAGCCTCGTCGGCAACACCCCGCTGGTGCGGCTCAACAACGTGACCAAGGGCATCCAGGCGACCGTCCTTGCCAAGGTCGAGTACTTCAACCCCGGCGGCTCCGTGAAGGACCGCATCGCCCTGCGCATGATCGAGGCCGCCGAGCAGAGCGGAGAGCTGAAGCCGGGCGGCACCATCGTCGAGCCGACCAGCGGGAACACCGGCGTGGGGCTCGCGATCGTCGCTCAGCAGAAGGGGTACAAGTGCATCTTCGTGTGCCCTGACAAGGTGAGCACCGACAAGATCAACGTGCTGCGCGCGTACGGCGCGGAGGTCGTCGTGTGCCCGACCGCCGTGGACCCCGAGCACCCCGACTCGTACTACAACGTCTCCGACCGGCTCGTGCGCGAGACCCCGGGCGCCTGGAAGCCGGACCAGTACTCCAACCCCAACAACCCGCTCTCGCACTATCACTCGACCGGCCCCGAGCTGTGGGAGCAGACCGAGGGGAAGATCACCCACTTCGTGGCGGGCGTGGGTACCGGCGGCACCATCTCCGGCACCGGCCGCTATCTGAAGGACGCCAGCGACGGCAGGGTCAAGGTCGTCGGCGCCGACCCGGAGGGCTCCGTCTACTCCGGCGGCTCCGGGCGGCCGTATCTCGTCGAGGGCGTGGGTGAGGACTTCTGGCCGACCGCCTATGACCGCACCATCGCCGACGAGATCGTCCCGGTCTCCGACAAGGACTCCTTCCAGATGACCCGCCGCCTGGCCAAGGAGGAGGGCCTGCTGGTGGGCGGCTCCTGCGGCATGGCCGTCGTGGCCGCGCTCCGGGTCGCCGAGCGGCTCGGCCCGGACGACGTGGTGGTCGTGCTGCTGCCGGACAGCGGGCGCGGGTACCTCAGCAAGATCTTCAACGACGAGTGGATGGCCGACTACGGCTTCCTCGAGGACGAGGGCCCCAGCGCCCGCGTCGCCGACGTCCTGAACCACAAGGCGGGCGGCACCATCCCCTCCCTGGTGCACATGCACCCGGAGGAGACCGTCGGCCAGGCCATCGAGGTGCTGCGCGAGTACGGCGTCTCGCAGATGCCGGTCGTCAAGCCGGGCGCCGGTCACCCGGACGTGATGGCCGCCGAGGTCGTCGGCTCGGTCGTGGAACGGGAGCTGCTGGACGCCCTGTTCTCCCAGCGGGCGTCCCTGGAGGACCCGCTGGAGAAGCACATGTCCGCCCCGCTGCCGCAGGTCGGCTCCGGTGAGCCCGTCGGCGACCTGATGTCCGTGCTCGGTACGGCGGACGCGGCGATCGTCCTCGTCGAGGGCAAGCCCACCGGTGTGGTCAGCCGGCAGGACCTGCTGGCGTTCCTCGCCAAGGGCGGCAAGCAGTAGCCGAACGCACGGTGAACTGCCGGTTTCCGTGCGGCGCTTGCCGGTGGTCTGCCGGTGGGGCGGACTTCGCGGAAGTGGTACGAGCGTGTCACGTCCGCGCAGCACACGCTTAACACGGGTCCGGCACATTGGTGGGTGTCGGCAGGGCGGGAGCGGCTCCCCGCCCCGGCCGACACCGAACGGCGCCAAGGACCTCCGGAGCGGCTCCCGGACCTCCATGGACGCCACGGACGCGCAAGCCCGGCCCTGACCCGGCACGCGTCCCTCGCGGGGACCGCCGTCGTCCCGCCCCCCGGCAACGGGGGTGCGGCGGTCCCCGCGAAAGCTTTCTGGACAGTGGCCTTCTAGACGGTCGTCCAGCTCCCCAGCAGCGCCAGCCGCTCCGCCGTCTCCGAGCCCGGCTCCGGCGTGTACACCACGATCGTCTGTTCCGGGTCGTGCCCGACCGTCAGGGTCTCGTACGGCAGGGTCAGCAGGCCCGCCACCGGGTGCCGGACCTTCTTCACGCCGTACGCGCACTCCCTGACCTCGTGGTCCGCCCAGAGCCGGCGGAAGTCCTCGCTCTTCAGGGAGAGTTCGCCGACCAGCGCGCACAGCTCGGGGTCGTCGGCGTACTTCCCGGCGGCCAGCCGCAGGTTGGCCACCGTCGTCGCGGCCACCGCGGACCACTCGGGGTACAGGTCACGGGCGGCCGGGTTCAGGAAGACCTGCCGGGGCATGTTGCGCTCCGCCGGAGACATGCGGCTGAAGCCGTTCACCGCGTCGCCGAGCGCGTTCCACGCGAGCACGTCCATCCGGCGGCCCAGCACGAACGCCGGGCTGCGCTCCATGCCGTCGAGCAGGGTCTGCACGCCGGGGCGCACGCGGGGGGCGGGCTGCCGGCGGCAGCGTTCGCCCTTCCGCCGGTTCCGCGAGCGGGCCACCGTCCGCAGATAGGCGTGCTCGGTCGCGTCCAGCCGCAGCACCCGGGCGACCGCGTCCAGCACCGCGTCACTGACGCTCGGCCCCCGGCCCTGCTCCAGCCGGATGTAGTAGTCGACGCTCACGCCCGCGAGCTGGGCCACCTCCTCGCGGCGCAGGCCCGGTACGCGGCGCCGCCCGTGTCCGGGCAGCCCCACCTCCTCGGGCTGGATACGTGCACGGCGCGAGCGCAGGAAGTCGCCGACTTCCCCTTCCAGCCAGTCCCCGTCCATGGGATCGATCGTAGGGGAGCGGCCGCGCCCGAACCTGGTACTGGCAGACCCAGGAAAAGCGCATCCCTGGGTACGGCCGCCGGGTCCGGCGAGGGTGGTGTCAGCCGCCGGGGAGCAGCCCCGGTGCCCACACCCAGGGGGAACACCCATGTCGTACCCGAACCTGTCCGGCCGCACCGCCGTCGTCACCGGAGCCGCCAGCGGCATCGGCGAGGCGCTCGCGGTGCGGCTCGCCGCCGAGGGCGCCCGGGTGGCGCTGCTGGCCCGGCGTGCCGACCGGCTTCAGGCGCTGGTGGAGAAGATCCGGGCCGACGGGGGCGAGGCGCTCGCCGTCGCCGCCGACGTCACCGACGACTCGTCCGTTGCAGCCGCCCGCGACCTGGTGCACGAGACGTTCGGCGCCGTCGACCTGGTCGTGAACAACGCCGGCGTCATGCTCCCGAACCCGGTCGCCGACGGCCGCATCGACGAGTGGCAGCGGATGCTCGACACCAACGTCACCGGAGTGCTGCGGGTCATCCGTGCCTTCGGCGCCGACCTGGTGGGCGCGGCCGGCGAGGGGCGCACCGCCGACCTGGTGAACATCTCCTCCATCGGCGCCCACATCCCGTTCCCCAACTACGCGGTGTACGGCGCCACGAAGGCCGCCGTCACCTATCTCTCGCAGTCCCTGCGCACCGAGTTCGGGCCGCGGGACGTGCGGGTGACCAACGTCGAGCCGGGGCTGACGGAGACCGAGCTGAAGGACCACGTCGGCAGCGCCGAGCTGGCCGGGCAGCTGGACGGCATGTTCGAGGCGATCGGCGGCCTGTCGGCCGCGGAGGTCGCGGACGTCGTCGCCTACGCCACCAGCCGGCCCCGGCACGTCAACCTGCGCCAGATCATGGTCCTGCCGACCCGGCAGGCGTGACGGGTCAGGCGTCCTCGTCAGTCGTCCTCGCGGGAGCGGGCGCGGCGGCCGGAGAACAGCTCGGGGTTGTACCGGACCGCCTGGGCGAAGTTGACGCCGACGATCCCGAGCCAGGCGGCCACCGTCCCGGCCGTCCCCGCGACGCCGCCGGCGACGGCGGTCAGCGGGATCGCCAGGACCAGCGAGATGATCGCGAGCCCGAAGCGCTCCGGCCAGGTGTCGGCGCTCTTCGGGCGCCGGGCGCCGCGCGCGCTCGCCATCTGCTGCTCGGCCAGGTGCCGCCGCACCCGGCGGTCCACCGCGTCGTCGATGCGCTGCTCGACCTTCTCCAGGAAGGAGTCCAGCAGCGCGGCGTCGTAGTCCTCGCCCAGGTCATGGCGTGCCCGCACCGTGGCGTCGAGGTCCTTGCGCAGGTCCACGTCCCGCGGGTCCAGAGTGTTCATGCCGTTCAGGTTAGGAAAGCGGCCGCCCCGGGCGCACTGGGGATAGCCCCCCTGTCCCGGCTCAGGGCAGCAGTCCGACCGCCCCGGTGCCGAGGTCCAGCCGGCCCGCCTCCACCGCGGCGGAGCCGAACGCCGGGTCGGAGCGGATCACGTCCCGCACCCATGCGGTATGCGCCCGCATCGTGTGCTCGGCCCAGTCCCCGCCCAGCCCCCGGGTGCGCCGGGCGGCGGGGGCGATCTCCTGCACCAGCAGCTCCAGATGCCCCGGTACGGCCGCCCCGGTGTGCAGATGCTCCAGCGTGGCCGCGACCGCCCCGCACCGCTCGTGCCCGAGCAGTCGTACCAAGAGTGCCTTTCATGGAGCTTCTGTTCACGACAAGCATGGGAGTCATTACACTCCGTCGCTCCACCAGGCCGGCCGTCTACTGCACCAGTCCGTGCTGCTTGGCGTAGGCGTTCGCCACGTCCTCGGGGTCCTTCTTGTCCTTGTCGACCTGCCGGTTCAGCTCGGTGAGCTGGGCGGTGGTCAGCAGATTGCCCAGCCTGGCGAGGGCCTTGCGGACGGTGTCATCGGCCTTGCGGTCGGCGATGAGCGGGACGATGTGCTGGCTGGGGATCAGGTACGCGGGGTCGGTGAGCACCACCCAGTCGTTGGCCTTGATGTCGGTGTCGGTGGTGAACAGGTTCGCCACGTCCACGTCGCCCTTCTTCAACGCGCCCTTGACCAGTGGCCCGTCGGAGTCGAGCGACTTGAACTCCTTGAACTCCACGCCGTACACGTCCTTCAGGCCGACCGCGCCGACCTGGCGCTTCTTCACCTCGGGCGCGGCGCCGATGACCAGCTTGCCGTTCTGCTTCTTCAGGTCGGCGAGGGACGCCAGCCCGTACTTCTTCGCCGTCTCCCGTGTGACGACGAAGGCGTCCGAGTCCTCCGCCATGCCGTACGGCAGCACCTGCAGGCCGGACGGCATGGCGAGGGTGAGGGCGTTCTGCATCTCGCCCGACTCGGCGGCGGTGGCCTTCGGGGCGAGGTAGTTGAGGAGGGCGCCCTGGTACTCGGGCAGCAGGTCGATGTCGCCGCCCCTGAGGGCCGGGATGACGATCTCGCGGGTGCCGAGGTTGGGGCGGACGGTCACCTTCACCCCGGCGCCCTTCAGAGCGGCGGCGTAGAGGTAGCCGAGCACCTGGTTCTCGGTGAAGTTGGCCGTGCCGATGGTGACTCCGCCCTTGCTGGAGCCACCACCGCCGGCGTTCGAGCCCTGGCCGTTGAGGGAGGTGATGCCGCCCGCGCAGGCGGAGAGGGCGGGGACGGAGGCGACCGCGAGCAGGCCGCCGAGGGCAGTACGTCGGTTCATGTCAGGGGGTTCCCTACGCGGTGCGGTGGCGGAAGAGGAAGCGCTGGAGGGTGGCCAGGGCCACGTCCAGGACGACGGCGACGACGGCGACCAGCACCGCGCCGCCGAGCACCTGGACCAGGTCGCGCTGGGCGAGGCCGTCGAAGACGTAGCGGCCCAGGCCGCCGAAGGAGACGTACGCGGCGATGGTCGCGGTGGCGACGACCTGGATCAGGGCAAGGCGCAGGCCCGTCATGATCAGTGGCAGCGCGAGCGGCAGCTCGACCTGGAACAGGACCTGGTGGCCGCGCATGCCCTGGCCGCGCGCCGCGTCCTTCACGTCCGGGTCGACGGCCGTCATGCCGGCGTAGGTGTTGGTGACGATCGCAGGGACGGCGAGGGCGACCAGGGCGACGTAGACGGGCAGCATCGACAGGCCGCCGGCCAGGAAGACCAGCACGACCAGGCCGACGGTCGGCAGCGCGCGGCCGAAGGAGGCGAGGTTGATCGCGAGGAACGCGCCCTTGCCGGTGTGGCCGATCAGCAGCCCGAGCGGGAGGCCGATGGCGGCGGCGATGAGGGTGGCCAGCAGGGAGTACTGGAGGTGTTCGGCGAGGCGGTGCGCGATGCCGTCGGGGCCGGTCCACTGGGAGCCGCTGACCAGCCACGTCCCGAGGTTCTTGAGCAGTTCGTACATCAGGATCGCCTCCTGGCCCAGGGGGTGAGGGCGTACTGGACGGCGACCAGCACCGCGTCCGCGACGACGGCGAGGAGCAGGGTGAGGACCACTCCGGCGATCACCGGGGTCGGGAAGTTGCGCTGGAAGCCGTCGGTGAAGAGCTGGCCGAGGCCGCCGTCGCCGATGTAGGTGGCGACGGAGACGAGGGAGATCGACATGACGGTGGCGATGCGGACGCCGGCGAAGATCACGGGGAGCGCGAGGGGGAACTCGACGGTGAGGAGCGTGCGCAGCGGGCGCGTGCCCATCGCCTTCGCGGCCTCCTTCACCTTCACGGGGACCGAGTCCAGGCCCTCGACGGTGTTCCGCACCAGGACGACCAGGGTGTAGACGGTCAGGCCGGTCACGGTGGTGGTACGGGTGAGGCCGCTGACCGGCAGCAGCAGGACGAAGATCGCGATCGACGGGATCGTGAACAGGACGTTGGAGATGCCGAGCAGCACGCCGCGCAGCCGGGGGAGGCGGTGGGCGACCACGGCCAGCGGGAGCGAGATCAGCAGGCCGAGGGCGACGGCCGTGAGGGCGGCCTGGAGGTGGGAGAGCGTCAGGGTGGTGAGGTCGTCGGTGTGCGCGGATATCCAGGACCAGTCGATCGTCATGCGGCCACCCGCACTTCCGCGTGGGCGCGCCCGGCGTGTTCGTGGATGTCGTTGCGGGAGGAGACACCGGTGAGGACGCCGTCGGCGTCGACGCGGGCGATCAGGCCGGTGGGGGAGGCGACCGACTCGTTGAGGGCGGACAGGAGGGAGTCGGTGTCCGTCAGCGGGCGTACGGGGATCTCGGCGTCCTCGGCAGCCCAGTGGAGGGGCTTGCGCTGTGCGTCGAGGACGAGGGTCCAGGTGCCGCCCTCGGGGGCCGGTCCCTGCGGGACGTCGGCGAGGGTCTTCAGGGACAGCAGCTTCAGGCCGCGCTCGGCGCCGAGGAAGCCGGCCACGAACTCGTCGGCCGGGCGGGCCAGGAGTTCGGCGGGCGGGGCGCACTGGATGAGATGGCCGCCCGTGCGGAACACCGCGATCTGGTCGCCGAGCCGCACCGCCTCGTCGATGTCGTGCGTGACGAACACGATGGTCTTGCTCAACTCGGCTTGGAGCCTGAGCAGTTCGTCCTGGAGCTGGGTGCGGACGACCGGGTCGACCGCGCCGAACGGCTCGTCCATGAGCAGCACGGGCGGGTCGGCGGCGAGCGCGCGGGCGACGCCGACGCGCTGTTGCTGGCCGCCGGAGAGCTGGTGCGGGTAACGCTTGCCGGTCTCGGGGGCCAGCCCGACGGTCTCCAGCAGTTCGGCTGCGCGGGCGCGGGCCTTCCTGCGGTTCCAGCCGAGCAGGAGCGGGACGGTGGCGATGTTGTCGAGCACCGTGCGGTGCGGGAAGAGGCCGGCCTGCTGGATGACGTAGCCGATGGAGCGGCGCAGTTCGGCCGCGGCCTGCCGGGTGACGTCCTTGCCGCCGACGCGGATGGTGCCCGAGGTCGGTTCGACCATCCGGTTGATCATCCGAAGAGTGGTGGTCTTGCCACAACCGGAGGATCCGACCAGGACGGTGATACCGCCTTCCGGCATCTCCAGGTTGAGGTCGTGGACAGCTGTGGTGCCGTTGGGAAAGCGCTTGTGGACCGCGTCGAACTGGATCATGAGATGTCCCTTGCCCGGCTGTATAACGTCATGCAGAGTTCTTGGTGTGTGAATAGCTTGTCAACGGGTCGGCGTTAATCCCGTGTAACGGATGACCGAAAGGCAAGATCCGATGTCCGGGTTGAGGGGAGTTTGGGTGTGATGTCGTCTCGCATCGTGGACGGGTCGCAGTCCGTGCCGACCGTGGTGCCGTCCGCGCGATCCGCGAGCGTGGTCCTCGACGGGTCCGGCCTCGGCGTCGAGGACGTCGTACGGCTCGCAGACGGCGCCGCGCACCCGGTCCCCGAGGCCGACGCGATGCGGCGCGCGGAGCACACCTGGAACGCCGCCCGGCAGATCGCCGCCACCGGACGGGTCTACGGCCGCTCCACCGGCGTCGGCGCCAACCGGAACGAGGACGTGCCCACCGAGGCCGCCGCCGATCACGGTCTGCGCCTGCTGCGCAGCCACGCCGGCGCCATCGGCGCGGAACTGCCCGCCCGGCAGGTGCGCGCCGCCCTCGCCATCCGTGCCAACCAACTGCTGGCCGGCGGCGCCGGGTTGCGGCCGAGCGTGATCACCGCCCTGTGCGAGGCGCTGGAGACCGGCGCCCATCCGGTCGTCAACGAGTTCGGCTCCGTCGGCACCGGCGACATAGCCTCCCTCGCCCAGGTCGGCCTCGCGCTCGCCGGCGAGCACCCGTGGCGCGGCACCGGCGCCCCCGAGCCGCAGCCCCTCGACAACAACGACGCCCTCGCCCTGATCAGCAGCAACGCCCTCACCCTCGGCCAGTCCGCACTCGCGCTGCACGAACTGCGCGGGCTGATCGGCGCCACCCAGGTCGTCGCGGCGCTGTCCCTGCTCGCCGTCGACGGCTCCCACGAGGCGTACGCCGCCCCCGTGCACGCCGCCCGCCCGCACCGGGGCAGCGCCGAGGTGGCCCGGCGGATGCGGGAGCTGATCGGCGCCGCCGACCGGCCCACCCCGCCGCTCGGCCGGATCCAGGACCCGTACGGCTTCCGGTGCCTGCCCCAGATCCACGGCCCCGCGCACGACGCGGCCGACGCCCTGGAGCAGATCCTGGCGGTGGAGATGAACGCGGCCGCCGAGAACCCGCTCATCGCCCCCGAGGACCTCGCCGCCTACCACCACGGCGGCTTCTACGCCGCCCAGCTCGCCCTGGCCCTCGACCACTTCAGGCTCGCCCTCATGCAGGTGGCCCGGCTGTCGACGTCCCGTCTGTCCACGCTCAACGAGCCCGCCTTCACCCGGCTGCGGCCCTTCCTCGCCGACCACGAGCCGGCCTCCTCCGGCGTGATGATCCTGGAGTACGCGGCCGGCGCCGCCCTCGGCGAGCTGCGGGCCTTCTCCGCGCCCGCCTCGCTCGGCCACGCTGTACTCTCCCGGGGCGTCGAGGAACAGGCGAGCTTCGCCTCGCTCGCCGCGCGGCAGACCCTGCGCGCGTGCGGTGCGTACCGCCTGGTGGCCGGCTGCGAACTCGTCGCCGCCGTCCGCGCGCTGCGCCAGCGCGACCTGCGGCCCGACCCGGGGCTGCCGGCCGGCCGGGCCTTCGCGCTCGCCGAGTCGGTCCTCGACCCCGACCCGGCCGACCGGCCGCTCACGGACGACGTGACCGAGGCGGCCGCACTGCTCGACCGGTTCACGGACATCTGGAGGGGGAGCGCGTCATGAGTGTGGACAGGGTTACCGGTGTGGACGCCGCGGAAGGCGCCGCGTCCGGTGGTGTGACCGACAGCCCCGCGGGCCGCTTGCAGGCGCTCTTCGAGGGGCACCGGCTCACGCCGACCCAGCGCCGGATCGCGCACAGCATGGTCCGGCGGGCCGCCGACGTGCCCTTCCTGTCCAGCGTGGAGCTGGCCGAGCTGGCCGGGGTCAGCCAGCCGTCCGTCACCCGCTTCGCCGTCGCCCTCGGCTTCGACGGCTATCCGGCGCTGCGCAGGCATCTGCGCGAGGTCGTCCCCGTCGAACCGGCCGCAGAGGCGGGCGCCTTCAACGAGTACCAGCAGGCCGTCGAGGCCGAGATCGAGAACCTGAGGCACCTCGCCGCACTCCTCGCCGACCCGCGCCCGGTGCAGCGGGCCGGCCGGATCCTGGCCGCCTCCCGCCCGCTGCCGGTGCTCGGCCTGAGGGCCGCCGCCTCCCAGGCGTACGGCTTCTCGTACTTCGCCGCCAAGGTCCACCCGGACGTCCGGCTGCTCAACGAGGGCGGCACGATGATCCAGGACCGCATCGACGCGGCCGTCCGCGCGGGCGCCTCGGCCCTGCTGTGCTTCGCGCTGCCCCGGCACCCCCGCGAGGTCGTGGACACCCTCGCCTACGCCAAGGACGTCGGCCTGACGACGGTCACGGTCGCCGACTCGGCGTTCGCACCGGTCGCCAAGCACTCCGACCTGCTGCTGCCCGCCGCCGTCGGCACCGGCCTCGCCTTCGACACCGCCTGCGCCCCGATGCTGCTCGGCCGGGTCCTGCTGGAGGCCCTCTGCGACGACCTGCCCGACGCCCAGGCCCGCCTGGAGGAGTTCGACACGAAGGCGGCGGCGCGCGGGCTGTTCGTGGATTGACCTGCTTGCGGGGACGCTCTCAGACGCGTCTCACGTTCGGCCACTAACGTCCCCACGAGGTGTTGTGGACACGTGACACGGGAGGCTGGCGTGGCGCGCGGAGGGCAGGGGCTGGCGCGGGTGGCCGTCGTCGTACGGGCCGGGGCCGCACCGCTGTGGTGGTCCGGGGTGGTCGCGGCCGGGATCGGGGTGCTGCCGCCCGGGGTGACCGGCCGCCGGATCGGGGTGCCGGCCGGTGCCGCGCTGTTCCTCGTCGCCGCGGCCGTCGTACCGCTGGCGCGGCGCAAGCGGTACGACGCCCTCGTCCGCGGGGCGGCCCGCGCGGGCAAGTACGACGTGCTGCAGGACCGGGCGGTGACCGTGCGCAACTGGCGCCGGGGCCACCGCTGGTGGCTGCTCCTGGGCTTCGCCGTGGCCCTCGGCTCCGCCTTCGCCGTACCCGCCGCCGGCGGCCTGCTGCTCGCCGGGCTCGGCACCGGGCTGCGGCTGAAGGCGGCCTGGATCGGACGGCGCGAGCGGGCGGAGCAGACGCTGCTGTGGGTGCGCGTCGACCGGCTCGGCCGGCGCGGCGGCCGCCCCGTGGGCAAGGCCGTGAAGAGCCTGCGCGGTACGGGCATCGCGGCCGGCGACGCGGCCCCGGGCGGGTCCCGCCGCCGCACCGCGGCACTGGTGTAGGCCGACTTTCTAGAGGCCGGTGAGCGCGTCCGTGTGCGCTCCGCCGGACTCCGCCACCACCTCCGCGACGGTCTGCGGCTCCCGTACGACCGCGAAGGCGATGCCTCCCGCACCGTCCGGCGCGAAGCCGTAGATGCCCGGCCGGGCGAGGGAGTTGTAGGCGTAGTGGTGGGCGAAGTAGTACGCGCCCGTGTCCAGCGCCGCCGCGTAGTCGCCCTGCTCCAGCGCGGGCAGTGTGCGCCCCTCGGCGAGCAGGTCGCCCGAGAAGCAGGCCGGACCGGCCACGTCCTGCACCACCTCCGGCCCCTGCTTGGGGCGCCCCTTGGCGTCGTACGCGGCGATCCGCAGCGGCCAGGACTCGGGCACGTACACCGTGCGCGTCGCCACCTGCACGCCCGCGTGCGTCACCGCGATCCGCCGCCCACCCGCGCTCTTGGCGTACTCCACCCGCGCCACCACCGTTCCGTGCCGGGCCATGAGCGAGCGCCCGAACTCGGTCACCAGCCCGTACCGCCCGTCGAACAGCCCGGGCACCTGCGCGGCCAGCACGCGCGCGTACTGCGTGTACGTCGGCGCCGCCACCTCCGAGGCGAAGTCCACCGACAGCCCGCCGCCGATGTCGAGCGTGTCGATCTGCCGCCGCCCGGCACGCGCGTTGATCTCCTCCGCGAGCGCGTACGTCTCCGCCACGCCCCGCGCCAGCAGCGGCAGCGGAATGCCCTGCGAGCCGGTGTGCGCGTGCAGCCGGGTCAGCCACGGCCGCTCCAGGAACGCCTGTACGACCCACTCGCGCGCCCCCTCGTCGCGCAGCGCCACCCCGAACTTCGAGGTCGCCGTCGCTGTGGAGGTGGCCCCGATCGCCCCGCCGCCGATCTGCGGGTTGACCCTGAGGCCCAGCGGGGAGCGGGTGGCTGCCCGGCTGACCAGGGCGTCCAGCCGGTCCAGCTCCTGGGGGTTGTCGGCGTTCACGGCGATGCCCAGCGCCAGCGCCTCGCGCAGCTCGGCCGGGGTCTTCGCGGGCGCGTCCAGCACCGTCCGCTCCACCGGCACTCCGGCCGCCCGCGCCAGCGCCAGCTCGCCCGGGCTCGCCACCTCCGCGCCGAGGCCCGCCTCGTGCAGCAGCCGCAGCACCGGCACCAGCGGGGTGGCCTTCACCGCGAAGGCGTGCAGCACCGGCGTGCCGTGCGGTACGACCGCGTCGAACGCCGCCCGCAGGGCCGCCGCCGACCGCCGGATCCCGGTCACGTCCAGCAGCCCCACCACGGCCGCGTCCGGCCCGAGCAGCCCCTGCTCCACGGCGGCACGCACCGCCTCGTCCCGCCGGGCGGCGCGCTCCTGGGCCTCGGTCCGGATGTCCCGCTCCACTGCGTCTCCCCTCGTGTCCGCCTCCCGTCCCCATCCAGCCAAACACCGGCGGCGCGCGAACGGGGTCGCCCAGATGTATTGACTAGTTCTATTCAGAACGACAGGATGTGAATAGAGGTAGCAACAGGAGGAGGCAGACGATGTCGGGACCCCGCCCCGTACGAGCACCGCGCGGCACGGAACTGAGTGCCCTGGGATGGCAGCAGGAAGCCGCCCTGCGGATGCTCCAGAACAACCTCGACCCCGAGGTCGCCGAGCACCCCGACAAGCTCGTCGTCTACGGCGGCACCGGCAAGGCCGCCCGTGACTGGCGCTCCTTCGACGCCATGGTCCGCACGCTGAAGACCCTCAAGCAGGACGAGACCATGCTGGTCCAGTCCGGCCGCCCGGTCGGCGTCATGCAGACCCACGAGTGGGCCCCGCGTGTCCTCATCGCCAACTCCAACCTGGTCGGCGACTGGGCCAACTGGGAGGAGTTCCGCCGTCTGGAGGCCCTCGGCCTGACCATGTACGGCCAGATGACTGCCGGCTCCTGGATCTACATCGGCACCCAGGGCATCCTCCAGGGCACCTACGAGACCTTCGCCGCCGTCGCCGCGAAGAAGTTCAACGGCACCCTGGCCGGCACCATCACCCTCACCGCCGGCCTCGGCGGCATGGGCGGCGCCCAGCCGCTCGCCGTGACGATGAACGACGGCGTCGCGATCTGTATCGACTGCGACCCGCGCGCCATCGAGCGCCGCATCGAGCACCGGTACCTCGACGTGAAGGCCGACAGCCTGGACCACGCGCTCCAGCTGGCCGTCGAGGCCCGTGACCAGCGCAAGCCGCTCTCCATCGGTGTCCTCGGCAACGCGGCCGAGCTGGTCCCGCAGCTGCTCGCGATGAACGCCCCCATCGACATCGTCACCGACCAGACCTCCGCCCACGACCCGCTGTCGTACCTGCCGGTCGGCGTGGCCTTCGAGGACATGGCCGACGCCGCCGCCAAGGACCCGGCCGGCTTCACCACGCGTGCGCGTGAGTCCATGGCGCAGCACGTCGAGGCCATGGTCGGCTTCATGGACGCCGGCGCCGAGGTCTTCGACTACGGCAACTCCATCCGCGGCGAGGCCCAACTGACGGGCTACGACCGGGCGTTCGCCTTTCCGGGCTTCGTCCCCGCGTACATCCGCCCGCTCTTCTGCGAGGGCAAGGGCCCGTTCCGCTGGGCCGCCCTGTCCGGTGACCCCGCCGACATCGCCAAGACCGACAAGGCGATCCTGGAGCTGTTCCCCGAGAACGAGTCCCTGGCTCGCTGGATGAAGATGGCCGGTGAGCGCGTCCACTTCCAGGGCCTGCCCGCGCGTATCTGCTGGCTCGGCTACGGCGAGCGCGACAAGGCAGGCGAGCGCTTCAACGACATGGTCGCCTCCGGTGAGCTGGCCGCTCCGCTGGCGATCGGCCGTGACCACCTCGACTGCGGCTCCGTCGCCTCCCCGTACCGCGAGACCGAGGCCATGCTCGACGGCTCCGACGCGATCGCCGACTGGCCGCTGCTGAACGCCATGGTCAACGTGGCTTCCGGTGCCTCGTGGGTGTCCATCCACCACGGTGGCGGTGTGGGCATGGGGCGGTCCATCCACGCCGGGCAGGTGACGGTGGCCGACGGCACGAAGCTGGGTGGCGAGAAGATCCGGCGCGTTCTCACCAACGACCCCGGTATGGGCGTCATCCGGCACGTGGACGCCGGGTACGACATCGCGGAGTCCGTCGCTCAGGAGCGCGGGGTGCGGGTGCCGATGCGTGAGGGTGACGAGGCGTGACCGTCGGTGCCCCACAGCCTGGAGCGACTTCCGCCACCGGCTCACCCTCCTTCCAGGAGATGTGGCGAGAGCTGCTCCCCATCGGGCGGCACGCCGACTCCAAGGGGTACCGGCGTTACGCCTGGACCGGGGCCGATGTCGAGTGCCGGGCCTGGTTCAGGGAGCAGGCCGAGGGGCGCGGGCTGTCGTACGAGGTGGACCGGAACGGGAACCAGTGGGCCTGGCTCGGGGATCCGGCCGCCGGGGACGCCGTCGTCACCGGGTCGCATCTGGACTCGGTGCCGGACGGCGGGGCCTTCGACGGGCCCCTCGGGGTCGTGTCCTCCTTCGCCGCTCTCGATGAACTGCGCGGCAGGGGCGTGCGGTTCGGCAGGCCCCTGGCCATCGTCAACTTCGGTGACGAGGAAGGGGCCCGCTTCGGGCTCGCCTGTGTCGGGTCCCGGCTCACCGCCGGGCAGCTGACCGTCGAGCAGGCCCACAAGCTGACCGACGGGGAGGGCGTCACGCTCCCGCGGGCCATGGAGGCCGCCGGGTACGACCCCGAGGCCATCGGGGCCGACCCCGAGCGGCTGGCCCGGATCGGTGCCTTCGTGGAGCTGCACGTCGAGCAGGGCCGCGCGCTGGACCTGTCCGGCGACCGGGTCGGCATCGCCAGCGCCATCTGGCCGCACGGGCGCTGGCGGTTCGACTTCCGGGGCGAGGCGAACCACGCCGGCACCACCCGGCTGGTGGACCGGCGCGACCCGATGCTGTCGTACGCCGAGACCGTGCTCGCCGCCCGCCGTGAGGCACAACTCGCCGGTGCCGTCGCCACGTTCGGTAAGATCTCCGTCGAGCCCAACGGGGTCAACGCGATCCCCTCCCTCGTGCGCGGCTGGCTGGACTCCCGCGCCGCCGACCAGGACACCCTGGACACGGTGGTCGGCGGCATCGAGAAGGCCGCCCGGGAGTACGCGGACGCCCACGGCATCGACCTGGACGTCGTACGGGAGTCCTTCACCCCCGTCGTCGAGTTCGACCACGCCCTGCGCGACGAACTCGGCCGCATCCTGGGCAAGGACACCGGCCTGACCGTGCCCGTCCTCGGGACCGGGGCCGGACACGACGCCGGAATCCTCTCCGGGAGCATCCCGACCGCCATGCTGTTCGTACGCAACCCCACCGGTGTCTCGCACTCCCCGGCCGAGTTCGCCGCCGAGGACGACTGCCTGGCCGGGGTGCGCGCGCTCGCCGACGTACTGGAAGGGCTGGCCTGCAGGTGACCAAGGCGACCTACTGGTTGGAACACGCCTGGCTCGGCACCACCGTCGAGCCGGGCGTGGCCCTGGACGTGCGGGGCGGGCGGATCAGCGCCGTCCGCACCGGCGTCCCCACCCCGCCGCCCGGCGCCGAGGTGCTGCGCGGGCTCACCCTCCCGGGCCTGGCGAACGCCCACAGCCACGCCTTCCACCGGGCGCTGCGCGGCACGGTCCAGGTCGGCAGCGGCACCTTCTGGACCTGGCGCGAGGTGATGTACTCCGTCGCCGACCAGCTGACCCCGGAGACCTACCACGCCCTGGCCCGCGCGGTGTACGCCGAGATGGCCCTCGCCGGCATCACGGCCGTCGGCGAGTTCCACTACGTGCACCACGCGCCCGGCGGCACCCCCTACGCCGACCCCAACGCCATGGGCGAGGCGCTGATCGACGCGGCCGCCGAAGCCGGTATCCGCATCACCCTCCTCGACACCTGTTACCTGTCCTCCGCCATCTTGAACAAGCACAGTGGCGAGGCCCCCAACGCTCACCAGCTGCGGTTCTCCGATGGCAGCGCGGAGGCGTGGGCCGCACGCTGTGCAGTTCTCAAGGAGCGGGATCACGCGCGGATCGGGGCGGCGATTCACTCCGTACGGGCCGTGCCCGCCGGTCAGTTGGCGACCGTGGCGCAGTGGGCCGAGGAGCGGCGGGCCCCGCTGCATGTGCACCTGTCGGAGCAGACCGCCGAGAACGACGCCTGCCAGGCCGCCCACGGCTGCACGCCCACCCGGCTGCTCGCCGACCACGGTGTCCTAGGGCCGCGCACCACCGGGGTGCACAACACCCATCTCACCGACGAGGACATCGCCCTGCTCGGCGGCTCGGGCACCGGCACCTGCATGTGCCCGACGACCGAGCGGGACCTGGCCGACGGCATCGGTCCCGCCGTCGCCCTCCAGCAGCAGGGCTCCCCGCTCTCCCTGGGCTCCGACAGCCACGCCGTCATCGACCTGCTCGAAGAGGCGCGCGCGATGGAGCTGAACGAGCGGCTGCGCACCCGCACCCGGGGCCACTGGACGGCGAACGCCCTGCTGCGGGCCGCGACCGCCGACGGCCACGCCGCGCTCGGCTGGGACGAGGCCGGCACCCTCGAGGCGGGCGCCCTCGCCGACTTCACGACGATCGCCCTCGACTCGGTCAGGACAGCGGGCCCGCTGCCCCGGCTGGGCGCCGAGACGGCCGTATTCGCGGCGAGCGCGGCGGACGTACGGCATACGGTCGTGGGCGGCCGGCACGTCGTACGCGACGGGGCGCACACCCTCGTACCGGACGTGCCGCAAGCCCTCGCGCGGGCGGTCGAAGCCCTCCGCGCCTGACGACCACCCACAAGGACACCATGAGCAGCAGCACCGTCATCACCAACATCGCCACGCTGGTCACCAACGATCCCTCCCTCGGCGACGGCTCCCCTCTCGGTCTGATCCAGGACGCGGCCGTCGTCATCGACGGCGACCGTGTCGTATGGACCGGTGAGTCAAGCAAAGCACCCACCACTGACAATCGGGTCGACGCGGGCGGCCGGGCGGTGCTGCCGGGCTTCGTGGACTCGCACTCGCACCTGGTCTTCGCGGGCGACCGCACACAGGAGTTCAACGCCCGCATGTCCGGCCGCTCCTACACGGCGGGCGGCATCCGCACCACGGTCGCGGCCACCCGGGCGGCCACCGACGCGGAACTGGAGCGGAACCTCACCCACTACCTGGCCGAGGCCCTGCGCCAGGGCACCACCACCTTCGAGACGAAGTCGGGCTACGGCCTCACGGTCGAGGACGAGTCCCGCGCCCTGCGCATCGCCGCACGGCACACCGACGAGGTGACGTACCTCGGCGCGCACATCGTCTCCCCCGACTACGCCGACGACCCGGCGGCCTATGTCGCCCTGGTCACCGGCGAGATGCTGGACGCCTGCGCGCCGCACGCCCGCTGGATCGACGTGTTCTGCGAGAAGGGCGCCTTCGACGGCGACCAGGCGAGGGCGATCCTCACGGCGGGCAGGGCGAAGGGACTGCACCCCCGCATCCACGCCAACCAGCTCTCCTACGGCCCAGGCGTCCAGCTCGCCGTAGAACTCGACGCGGCCAGCGCCGACCACTGCACCCATCTCACGGACGCGGACGTGGACGCCCTCGCGCACAGCGACACGGTGGCCACGCTCCTCCCCGGCGCGGAATTCTCCACGCGCGCGGAATGGCCCGACGCCCGCCGGCTGCTGGACGCGGGCGTGACGGTCGCCCTGTCCACGGACTGCAACCCCGGCTCGTCCTTCACCTCTTCCGTCCCCTTCTGTATCGCCCTGGCCGTCCGCGACATGCGGATGACCCCCGACGAGGCGGTCTGGTCGGCCACGGCCGGCGGCGCCGCCGCCCTCCGCCGCACCGACATCGGCCACCTCACCCCGGGCGCCTACGCCGACCTGACCCTCCTCGACGCCCCCAGCCACGTCCACCTCGCCTACCGGCCGGGGGTACCGCTGGTGAGCGGGGTGTGGCGGCGGGGGGTGCGGGTGGTCTGACCAGAGTCCCCGGCGGCTCGACCGGCCACGGGGACACGCTGTCTGCGCGGCCGCGGCGGAGGGGCAGGTGCTGACCTCGACACCCGAGGCCTGTGACGGTACGGGTGTCTGGGCCGTGGACGTGGGCAAGCCCTGACGATTCGGCGGTCAGTTCGCTCCCGCCCGCCACCGCTGCTCCCGGCCGCTGTCCAGGGGCTCCAGGGACACGCCGTATCTGCCGGCCGGGGTCACCGCGGTCTCGATGGCGATGTTCGGGCGGATCGTGCCGTCGGGGTCGACGGTGAAGCGGAGGTTCTCGCCGTTGTCGCCGTAGACCGAGCCGCAGCCCCAGATGCCCACGCCCCGGTAGGTCGAGCCCCGGCTGTCCAGGCAGAAGGAGTCGTCGGCCGCCGAGCGGATGACGCCCAGGAAGGTGTCCACGCGCCAGCGCTGGGTCGGGGAGTCGGAGCAGGGGGCCGTGACGACGTCGTTGCCCTGTGACAGATCGCCGTCGCGGATGTCCAGGCAGCGGCCCGTGGCCACGTTCACCACCTGGGCGAAGGACGCTCCCGGGGGTGTCGGCGAGGGCGACGGCGACGGCGTGGGCGTGGTGGTGGGTCCGGGGCGGGGCGGCGCGGGGTGCGGTGGGCTCGGGCGGGGTGAAGTCCGGGTGGGAGTCGGGGAGTCGGGGGAGGGCGACGGAGTCGGGGTCACCGAGATCGTTGCCGTCACCGTCACCGGGGGTGGCGCCGGTGTCGCTGCCGTCGGTTCCTCGTGTCTCGTGTGGTCCGGGGCGAGGAGGAAGAGCAGGAGCGGGGTCAGGGCCACGCCCAGGGCCGCCGATGCCAGCAGGATGCGGCGGCTCGGTGGCCGGGTCGCAGGTGTGGCAGGGGGGTTGGGGGTGGGGGCCTCGGTGTGCAGGTACGCCGGGCCGTTCCACGGCAGCAGGCCCTCGGCCAGAGTCTGCCGGGGTGCGTCCCGCAGGGCGCGCAGGTCCTCGAACGCGGCCGTGCAGTGCGGGCAGTGCGCCATGTGGGCGTCCAGGTCGACGCTGTGGCGCGGGCCGTCCGGTCGTACCGCCTCCTCGATCAGCCGGCGGAAGTCGGCGCAGCGCGGGTCGTCGGAGGCGGCCAGGCGGTGGCGCAGGCAGGCCTGGGACAGGGCCGTGAGGGCCTGTGGGGTGCCGTACGCCACGTCGGTGCGGGTCAGGCCGAGGAAGGCGGCGGTGCGTTCCTGCGGCTCCTGCTCCAGCACGCCGTACCAGATCAGGCCCTGGGTGCGGGAGGGCAGGGAGCGGAACGCCGGGAGGAGGGGCGGGGTGGGGCCTTCGGGCCGACCCGACGTGTTCAGGACGAGGAGCAGGCCGGGGTCGACGCCCGCGGAGCGCTCGTCGCGGGCCCAGGACGTGGCCAGGGCGGCGGTCAGCAGCAGGAGGCGGTGGCGCAGCGGCACCGCCGGGTCGACACCGCGGGCCGTCTCGCGGGCAGCCGTGGTGAAGGTCTCGACGGCCAGCCGCCGGGCGGCGGACTCGCCGGCGGCGCACAGCCGGGCGTAGGCCAGGACTGCCGGGTGGTGCCGCCGGCGCAGCTCCTGGAGCGCCGGGTACGCCGTGAGGGTGGGGGAGCGGAGGAGTTCCGTGAGGCGGGAGTCCGGGGCGTCCTCGTGCACCCCGGCGACCTCATCCGCCTCGGCATCGCGTGTCCCGGCCTCGTCCGCTCCGGCTCCGTCCACGCCGTCCCCCTGAGCCATCGCCCAGCCCCCTCCTCTGACATACCAGCCGGTTTGGTGGGGGCCATGGTGGTGGAGGGGGACGCGCGGGAAAAGAGGTTTCCGCGGGTAACCAGATAACGGTTGGGGCCCGGCGTCGTGGGCGTCACTCCTCCAGCATCAGCCCCCTGCGCAAGCGCATCAGCGTCCGCGACAGCAACCGGGACACGTGCATCTGGGAGATGCCGAGTTCGTCGCCGATCTCCGACTGGGTCATGTTGGCCACGAACCGCAGGGAGAGGATCTTGCGGTCCCGGGGCGTGAGGTCGGCGATCAGCGGCTTGAGGGACTCCACGTACTCGATGCCCTCCAGCCCGTGGTCCTCGTACCCGATCCGGTCGGCCAGCGCGCCCTCGGTCTCGTCCTCCTCGGGCTGGGCGTCCAGCGAGGAGGCGGTGTAGGCGTTCGAGGCGGCCATGCCCTCGACGACCTCGTCCTCGCTCAGGCCGAGCCGCTCGGCCAGTTCCCCGACCGTGGGGGAGCGGTCCAGCTGCTGGGCCAGGTCGTCCCCGGCCTTGGCCAGGTCCAGCCGCAGTTCCTGCAGCCTGCGCGGTACCCGTACGGACCAGGACGTGTCGCGGAAGAACCGCTTGATCTCGCCGATGATCGTCGGCATCGCGAAGGTGGGGAACTCCACCCCGCGCGCGAGCTCGAAGCGGTCGATCGCCTTGATCAGGCCGATCGTGCCGACCTGGATGATGTCCTCCATCGGCTCGCTGCGGGAGCGGAAGCGCGAGGCGGAGAACTTGACGAGCGCGAGGTTCAGCTCGACGAGGGTGTTGCGGACGTACGAGTACTCGTACGTCCCTTCCTCCAGCGTCGCGAGGCGCTCGAAGAGGGTCTTGGACAGGGCCCGCGCGTCCACCGGGCCGATCTGGTCGTACGGGGGGATCTCCGGGAGTCCCTCGAAGGCGTCGAGGGGTTCGATGGCATGATCCAGCTGTTCCGGTGGGGGTGTCGACGTCGCGTTCTGGGTATGCGATGCGTCGAGCCGGGGTGACATGGGTGTCCTCCATCGTTCTCGGCATATGGCTGCCGAAGCCGGTGCGTGCACTGCGGTGTGCGGCGCCTCCAAAGCCGACGTGGGCCCGTCGTGGCCCGGGTGGGGTTTGTGTCCTTACTAGCCCTACCGGCTTTCCGTGACCGATCGCAAGTGCGTTCTGTGCAGGTATGTCAGATTATGTGAGGTTGTTCGGGTGTCGGAGTGTGCATGGAAGGCGTAATGTTCGAGGGCATCAGCAGCCACGACCTCGGGAGAGAGATCGGCATGGACCACGGGACGGTCGGCAGCGCACAGTCGGGCCGGCTTCTGGTGGAGGTGCGGGAAGAGGGCTCCAGCGCCGTCGTACAGCCGGCGGGTGAGCTCGATCACCACACCGCCGATCTGCTGCGCGAGCCCCTCGACGACCTTCTGGCCAAGGGCTTCTCGCGTCTCGTCGTGGACTGCACGCGCCTGGAGTTCTGCGACTCCACGGGTCTGAACGTCCTGCTCGGCGCCCGGCTGAAGGCGGAGGCCGCCGGTGGCGGGGTCCATCTGGCGGGGATGAGGCCGGTGGTGGCCCGGGTGTTCGAGATCACGGGGGCCGAGGCGGTCTTCACCGTGCACGACTCCGTGGCGGCGGCCCTGGCGCCCGGCGCCGACTGAGCCCGCCGCCCTCACTCTCCCGCCTCCCTTCCATCCCGTCCTTTCTGCCCTCCTCGCGTGCCGTACCGCCGGGGGTGCCCGCTTCCGGTATGCCGGGACCGGGGCCGAAATCCGGGGGTGTCCCGCCGGATCGGCAGGGGCAGGAGAGGGCTGGGGGAAGGCGGCAGGAGGCGCAGGAAGGGGCAGAAGACAGCAGGAGTAGGCAGGTGGAGACCGGTCGGTGCCGACCGGTGCCGGCCTTTGGAACGTGAACTGGTGGATCGGTGAGGTGAAGCGCTGATGAGCACCACCCGGCCTTGCTCGCCGGGCGACCGCGGCCCGGAGTCCAGCGGCGCTTCCGGGGCGTCCGAGGAGGATGCGCCGACCGCGGGCGTACCCACGGGAGCAGCCACGCCGGCCGTGTCCGCGGGGGCGGACGGTACGCAGGACACCGGCGGACGGCGAATGCGCAGGCTCCGTCTGGAAGGGGAGAGCGGGGTCGTCCCGCTCGCCCGCGACTTCACGCGCCAGGCGCTGTACGCATGGGGCTGGATGCCCGCCGCCACCGCCGACCAGCGGGCGGCCGCCGAGGACGTGCTGCTCGTCGTCTCCGAACTGGTCACCAACGCCTGCCTGCACGCCGAGGGCCCCGAGGAACTCGTCCTCGCCTGCGACGACAAGGTGATCCGGCTCGAGGTCTCCGACCGCGGCACCGGTCAGCCGGCCCCGCGCACCCCGCACCGCGCGGGCCGCCCCGGCGGACACGGCATGTTCATCGTGCAGCGGCTGTGCCTGGACTGGGGCGTCGTCCGGAGTCCGGGGCGGCCGGGCAAGACGGTGTGGGCGGAGCTCAGCGCTCCGCTGTAGGGGCCGGTTTCGAGCGCCGTAGGGCTCCCGTGGTGCGTCAGGCGCGCCCGTTCGGGGTGCCGCCATCGTCACAGATCCTCCGCGTACCTTGTCTTCCCTCCTTACGACCCCAGGCGTACCTTGACGGCCAAATCTGATGTTCCGTCAGGAATGGATGGGGTGGACCGACCGTGTCGTACCCGAAACGAACCGCCGCGCTCGCGTCCGCCGCCGCCCTGGCCGGCTCCGCGGTGCTGCTGGCGGCGCCGGCGGCCCATGCCGATGTCGTCGACGTCAACTACCGCTGTCAGACGCCGATCGGGGTCAAGAGCGCCGTCTCGCCCATCGACATCAAGGGCGTCAGGAGCGGCAGCGGCTACAAGATCACCATGTCCTGGCAGAAGGGCGTCTCCTCCAGCCCGGTCGAGCTGGGCAAGGGGGCGATGAGCCCGAGCGCCACCATCGCACTGGGCGGCGCGGACAGCGGCACGCTCCCGGTCAGCGGTCCCCCCAACGCGGCCGCGATCCCCGCCAACACCCCCATCAAGATCAGTGACCTGAGCGGGACGTACACACCGAAGAAGACCGGCAAGGTCACCTTCACGCCGGGCACGCTCATCATCAAGGCGCTCGGTACGACGACGACGTGCACGCCGGCCAACTCGCCCCAGCCGGCGCTGACCCTGGACGTGACGGCGGCCGGCGGTTCGACCTCGTCCTCCGGAGGTTCGTCGTCCTCGTCCGGCGGCACCTCCTCCGGGACGCTCCCGCAGACCGGCCCCGAGGACTCCGCGGTCGCCCTCGGCACGCTCGGCGCCACGGTGTTCCTCGCCGGCGCGGCGGGCACCCTGTGGCTGACCCGGCGTGGCCAGTCCGTACGCCGCTGACCCCTGGCCACCGCTGGAGCCGCCCATGCAGCCCATGCCGTCCGCCGTCCTGTGCCTGCTGTCCGCCGTGCTGTCCGTCGCCCTGGGCACCGCGCCCCGCGCCGCCGCGGCGGACACCGGCTGGTCCGTCGCGCCCGCGGGCGGCGGCCGGCCGTCCTTCTACGCCGAGGGCCCGCCCGGTACGGTCCTGCAGGACACGCTGGCCGTCACCAACTCCGGCCGCGCGCCGCTCGTCGTACGGCTGTCCGGCGCCACCGGCCTGCGGACCGTCTTCGCCGCACCCTCACTCCGCGTCCCCGCCCGCACCCGAGCCGAAGTGCCCTTCACGGTCACCGTGCCGGCCGGGGCCGCGCCCGGCGTCCGCTCCGGCGCCGTCGTCGTACGGGACGCCAAGGGGCGTACGGCGACCGTGCCGGTCCGGGTCCGCGTAGGCGGTCCGGCGCTGGCCGCGCTGACCGTCGAGCACCTCGCCGTACATGCCGACAGCATCACGTACGACCTGGTCAACCGCGGTACCACCGTCCTCGTACCGCGCCTCGCGGTGCGCGCGGACGGAGTGCTCGGCCGGGTCCTGGACCGCGCCCCGCGCACCCTCCCGGTCCAGCTGCGCCCCGGCGCGCGCGTGCGGCTCACCGAGCCCTGGCGCGACCGGCCCGCTCTGGACGCCGTCGACGTACGCCTGACGGTCACGGCATCCGGTGGAGCGCACGACACGGCGACCGCGTCGGCCCGGTTCGTGCCGTGGGTGTCGGTGGCGGAGGCGGGCGGCGCGGCGCTGGCGGCGGCGGGCGCGGTGCTCGCCGTACGCCGCCGACGGGGTCGTACCCCAGTCGACGCGCCCGCCGAACTCCCCTGTATCGGCGCCGAGTTGACGGAAGGCGCGGTGAAGTGAGCGGAAACGTGAGGCTTCTGCGGCTGTCCGTCTGCGCGACCGTGCTCGCGCTGCTCCTGCTCCCCCTCGCCCTCCCCGCGCCGGCGAACGCGGCGGACGGCCCCTCGGTGAAACTGTCCGCGGCCCAGGCCGGCACCGGCGGCTCGATCACCGTCAGCGGGACCGGCTGGCGGCCGCGCACGCTGCTGATGCTGCTGGTGTGTGGTCGGGCCACACCCTCCCGGGGTGTGATCGGCGGCACCAACTCCTGTGCCAACGGCGACGGCCGGGCCGTGACCACCGACGCCCAGGGCGGCTTCAGCAGGAAACTCCCGGTCGCCGAACCGCCCGTGCCCTGCCCCTGCGTGGTGCACGTGGCCACCGTCACCGGGGCCCAGGCGGAGGCGGACGCGGTCCTGGAAGTCGCCGGGCATCCGGTCGCCCCGCTGCCCGCCGAGCAGTCCGGCGGGCGCCTCGCGATCCTGTCCGACACCCGGCTGACCGGGTCGAGCGGGCTGCTGACCTGGTTCGGGGCGCCGCCGAGCCGCAGCCTGGCCTTCACGATCGGCAACGCCGGCACGAGCACGATCAAGGACCCGGTGTTCCAGGTCGGCTCCGCGCACGGCGTCTTCGCCCCGCAGTGGGACGACCGGCAGTGGCACGGCACCCTGGCGCCCGGCGGGAAGGCGCAGGTCGAGCTGCCTGTCGAGCTGTCGGCCGGGGCCCACGGGGACTACACCGTGTCCCTGAAGTACGACGGCAGGGTGCTCGCCGAGCAGCCGTGGGGCGTGGGCCGGCCCTGGGGCGTCACCCTGTTCTGGGTCCTGCTCTGCCTGGTGGTCCCGGCCGCACTGTTCCGCATCGGCATGGCCGCGGTGGACCGGGTCCGCCCGCGCCGCCCGGGTGGCGCCCACCGCACCCGCACTGTGCCCCGGCTGCCCCGCCCCCGCAGCCGCACCCCGGAACCGCCCCCCTCGACCCCGACCCTGCCGTGGTTCTCCCCGGACTCCGTCCCGGGCGACCCGGCCGGCCGGCTCTCCGCACCGCACACCGACAGCCCGACGAGTCCCACGACTCCCACCACGAAAGGACCGACGTGAGCATCCGAAGGAGAGGTACGGCCGCGGGCGCCGCGCTGGCGCTGAGCGGTGCGGGCGTCCTGCTGGGCCTCGCCGCGACCCCCGCGCAGGCGGCCGAGGTGTCGTACGCCACCCACTGTGTGCCGCCCGCGGGGATCAGCCCCGTCGACGGCACCACGAAGGTCGAGATCACCGCGCCGGCCACGGCGAAGGTCGGCGACACGGTGGACGTCGTGTGGAAGTTCGTCCAGGCCGCGTCCAAGAATCCGAACATCATCGACCTGCCCGCGAACTCGGTCCAGCCGTCCGGGGTGCTGAAGGCGGCCGGCGCGCAGACCGCCGACATCGCGGTGCAGGGGGCCCGGCAGAACCCGGCGATCCCCAAGGGCGGCGACATGGTGCTGTCCGACATGAAGGGCAGCCTGAAGCTGACGACGGCCGGCGAGGTGACGCTGACGCCGGACGCGTACACGGTCAACGCGATGTCGACCGACACCAAGTGCACACCGAAGGAGACCGTCCAGAAGGCGGCGACGATCCAGGTGACGGGCGGTGGCGGGACGCCCAGCACGCCTCCCACCCGGTCGACGACCCCGACGCAGTCGAGCACGCCCACCGCCACGTCCAGCGGCGGCAGTGGCCAGACCGACTTCACCGGCAAGGAGGTGCAGATCCCGTACGCCTGCAAGACCCCGATCGGCGACAAGAACGCGACCTCGCCGGTGCAGATCAACGCCAAGAAGAACGGCGGGAACTTCGATCTCACCGTGCAGTTCAAGAAGTCCGTGATGGACAGCCCCGCCGACATCCCGGCGAACTCCGTGAAGCCGTCCATGGAGGTGGTGCTGGGCGGCGCCGACAAGGGCACGGTGCATGTGGAGGGGCCGACCAACGCCCAGCCCATCAAGTCCGGCGACCCGATCACCATCCCGGACCTCACCGGCACCTACAAGCCCGGCGCGAGCGGCTCCTCGACGCTGTCCCCGGGCGTCCTGACGGTCAAGGCGCTCGGTACGACCACGACGTGCACGCCGACCAGGACCGAGGTCTCGCTCACCCTGGACACCAGCAAGCAGGAGGGCGGCGCGTCCGGTGGTACGTCGACGTCCGGAGGCACCTCGTCGACCGGCGGCGGCAGCACCGGCAGCGGCTCCGGCGGCCTCGCCGAGACCGGCGCGGGCGACCACGGCGCCCTGAAGGCCCTGGGCCTGGTGGCGGGCACGGCGATCCTGCTGGGCGGGGCCGTGTTCACGTTCCTGCCGGGACGTAGGACGCGCTGACGCGCCGCAACGCGAAGAGGGCCGCCGCACCCCAGGGATGCAGCGGCCCTCTCTCGGCCGATTCCGAACGACTAGTGCACGTCGCCCATCAGCTTGTTGACCTTCTTGCGGTACATCCACACCGCCAGACCGGCGACCACGGCGAGGACGGCCTCCAGGGCGACGAAGCCCTGCTTGTCGAGGTTGACGCCGCCGATGGCCGGGTTGGAGACCAGCGCGGTGACCGAGTCGCCCGCGGTGACCGCGAGGAACCAGACGCCCATCATCTGGGAGGCGTACTTCTTCGGCGCCATCTTCGTCGTCACGGACAGACCCACCGGAGACAGCGTCAGCTCACCGATGGTCTGCACGAAGTAGATCGCGACCAGCCACATCGCCGCGGCCTTGTGACCACCGTCGGCGATCGACAGCGGGGCGAGGAAGAGGAAGAAGGACGCGCCGATCAGCACCAGGCCGGAGGCGAACTTCACGATCGTGCTCGGCTCCTTGCCGCGCCGGTTCAGCCACAGCCAGGCCCAGGCGAAGACCGGAGCCAGCGCCATGATCATGACCGGGTTGACCGACTGGTACCAGGAGACCGGGAACGTCCAGCCGGCGATCGAGTTCTTGGCCGAGCTGTCCGCGAACAGCGACAGGGTCGAACCACCCTGGTCGTAGATCATCCAGAAGACGGCGGCGGCGACGAAGAACCAGACGTACGCCGACACCTTCGACTTCTCGGCCGTGTCCAGGTCCTTGTCCCGGCGGATGCGGGCGATGACCAGGATCGGCACGATCAGACCGACGAGGGTGAGCGGGATCAGCGCCCAGTTCAGGGTGAAGTGGCCGGTGCCGCCGACGACGCCGTAGAAGACCGCGGCGATGGCGAGCCAGATCAGGCCCTTGCGCAGGGTGGCGGACTTCTCCGCGGGGGTCAGCGGGGTCGGGACCTCGCTGCTCTTGGCGCTCAGGTGGCGGCCGCCGAGCAGGTACTGGGCCAGACCCAGCGCCATGCCGAGCGCGGCCAGCGCGAAGCCCAGGTGCCAGTTGACGTTCTCGCCGATGGTGCCGATGACCAGCGGGGCGGCGAAGGCGCCGAGGTTGATGCCGATGTAGAAGAGGGTGAAGCCACCGTCCCGGCGCGCGTCGTCCGGGCCCTTGTACAGGTGGCCGACCATCGTGGAGATGTTGGCCTTCAGCAGACCCGAGCCGATGGCGACCAGACCCAGGCCGACGAAGAAGCTCGCGGAGACGGGCAGGGCCAGGCACAGGTGGCCGAGCATGATGATGATGCCCGAGACGGCGACCGTCTTGCGGGGGCCGAGCACGCGGTCGGCGAACCAGCCGCCGGGCAGGGCGAGCAGGTACACGAGCGACACGTACACCGAGTAGATGGCGGTCGCCGTGCCCGCGCTCAGGTGGAGGCCACCCGGGGCCACCAGGTACAGCGGGAGCAGGGCCCTCATGCCGTAGTAGGAGAACCGCTCCCACATCTCGGTCATGAAGAGAGTGGCCAGGCCGCGGGGGTGGCCGAAGAAGGTCTTCTCGGAGCCGGGGGTGCCCGGACGGACCGAGTCCTTCGTCAGGCTGGACGCCATGGTCGTTCCTTGCTGGTCGGGACGCGATGTTGGAGCGCTGCGCGCCCGGTGGGGGTGCGGCCGGCACCGGCAGGGTCGGTCGTCCACCCCCACGCCCAGGGGGAGTCCGTCTCCGGATCACGGAAGCGGCGGACGGCGACCACCGGGATCCACGCCCCGACGCGACGATGCGTCCGGAGCCCGGCCAGAGGTCATTCCTTTCAAAGGCTGATCTTGATCAACCCGTACACAAAAGAGACCTTCAGCGTCAGATGACCGCCAAAGGTCCCCGGGTGTACTACAGGCGTTCACGTCACTGTACGGCAGGACACTGCCGGATATGGAAGGACTTGAGACGCGGATCACAGGTGTCGAGGGAACCGCGGGAGCGGAATCGAAGGTCTCCCCTACGATCGCATCCCCAGACCCATGGTTCGTACCAGAGGTGAACGAAGGTAAGAGCCCCTCGAAGCGATCACACCCCAGCAGGTCGCGCGGGCGGTCTACCATCACCTCTATGACCCGTGTACTGCTCGCCGAGGACGACGCGTCCATCTCGGAGCCGCTGGCCCGCGCCCTGCGCCGGGAAGGTTACGAGGTCGAGGTGCGCGAGGACGGACCCACCGCGCTCGACGCCGGAATGCAGGGCGGCGTCGATCTGGTCGTACTGGACCTGGGACTGCCCGGCATGGACGGTCTGGAGGTCGCCCGCCGACTGCGGGCCGACGGCCACACCGTGCCGATCCTCATCCTGACCGCGCGGGCCGACGAGGTGGACACCGTCGTCGGTCTGGACGCGGGCGCCGACGACTACGTCACCAAGCCCTTCCGGCTCGCCGAACTGCTCGCCCGGGTACGGGCCCTGCTGCGGCGCGGCGCCGCCGAACCCCAGCAGCCGCCGGCCACCCACGGCGTGCGGATCGACGTCGAGTCGCACCGCGCGTGGATGGGCGACGAGGAACTCCAGCTCACCGCCAAGGAGTTCGACCTGCTGCGGGTCCTGGTGCGGGACGCGGGCCGGGTCGTGACGCGCGACCAGCTGATGCGCGAGGTCTGGGACACCACGTGGTGGTCGTCCACCAAGACCCTCGACATGCACATCTCCTGGCTGCGCAAGAAGCTCGGCGACGACGCGGCGAACCCGCGCTACATCGCCACCGTACGAGGCGTGGGCTTCCGCTTCGAGAAGAGCTGAGCCCCTGCCCGGGGCCCTTCCCGGGGCCAGCGATCACCTCAGGTAACGGAACATGCGCCGACGTCTCATCCAGTCCACCCTCGCCGTCGTCCTCGTGGTGATCGCCGTCTTCGGCGTCTCCCTGGTGATCGTCGAGAGCCGGACGATCAGCAACAGCGCGCAGGAGCGGGTGGACTCCGAGGCGCTGCGGCTCGCCAGCATCGTGGACAGCCGGATCCTCGCCGCGGAGAACGTCAACGCGGACGCGTTGCGCAACCCGGTCAGCAAGGACCAGTACGCGGTCATCCGGCTGCCCGGACAGGCGCCGATCGAGATCGGCACCAAGCCGCAGGGTGATGTGATCCACGCCACACAGCAGGGCGAGGAGGGTGAGACGGTCACCGTGCAGGAGCCGCGCTCCGCGGTGACCCGCGAGGTCGGCCGGACCCTGCTGATCATCGGGCTGGTGGCGCTGCTCGCGGTGGTCGCCGCCGTCCTGCTCGCCATCCGGCAGGCCAACAAGCTCTCCAGCCCGCTGACCGACCTCGCCGAGACCGCCGAGCGCCTCGGCTCCGGCGACCCGCGCCCGCGGCACAAGCGGTACGGCGTCCCCGAGCTGGACCGGGTCGCCGATGTGCTGGACTCCTCCGCCGAGCGGATCGCGCGCATGCTGACGGCCGAGCGGCGCCTGGCCGCCGACGCCTCCCACCAGCTGCGCACCCCGCTCACCGCGCTGTCGATGCGCCTGGAGGAAATCACCCTCACGGATGACCCGGACATCGTGAAGGAAGAGGCGAACGTCGCGCTCACCCAGGTCGAGCGGCTCACGGACGTGGTCGAGCGGCTGCTGACGAACTCCCGCGACCCGCGCACCGGCTCGGCCGTCACCTTCGACCTGGACGAGGTCATCCAGCAGCAGCTCGCCGAGTGGCGGCCCGCCTACCGCAGCGCCGGCCGGGCCATCGTCAGCTCCGGCAAGCGGCATCTGCAGGCCGTCGGCACGCCGGGCGCGGTCGCGCAGGTGCTGGCCGCGCTGATCGAGAACTCACTCATGCACGGTGGCGGCACGGTCGCGCTGCGTACCCGGGTCACCGGCAACCAGGCCGTGGTCGAGGTCACCGACGAGGGCCCGGGTGTCCCGGCCGACCTCGGCGCGCGCATCTTCGAGCGCACGATCAGCGGCCGCAACTCCACGGGCATCGGCCTGGCCGTCGCCCGCGACCTCGCGGAGGCCGACGGCGGCCGCCTGGAACTCCTCCAGACAGCCCCTCCGGTCTTCGGCCTGTTCCTCTCCCGCACCCCGCCGGCCCGGAAGACGGACGAGGGCCGGCCGATGGTCCGCTGACCCCGGATACGGAACTGGCCGGATACAAGACTGGTGGGCCCCGTCGCCGGGACCCACCAGTTTTCTGCTCTGACCGTGCTGCTGGCGTTACGGAACGCGCTGTGTCTTCGGCTCGGACCCGGTCCTGGGCTTCTGCGACTCCGCCGCCAGGATCGACTCCGCCTCCTGCGCCGGCTGCACCCGGAAGACCCAGGTGCGGTACGACCAGAAGCGGAACAGGGTGGCGACGCCGATGCCCACGAACTTGGAGACGTTGCTCTGCAGCGAGCTGTCCCAGCCGAAGCCGTAGGTCGCCAGGTAGAGCACGCCGTTCTCGATCACGAGGCCGATGGCGCTGAAGAACAGGAAGAGCGTCAGTTCCTTGGTGCGCCCGCTCTTCTCACGGTCCCGGTACGTCCAGTAACGGAAACCGATGTAGTTGAAGGCGATGGCGACCACGGTGGCGATGATGCTCGCACGCACCACCTGCAGGTGGGAGGCGTTGCGCACCAGGTTGAAGACGCCGAGATTGACAAAGATGCCCGCGACGCCGACGGTGCCGAACTTGGCCACCTCGCGCACGAGTCGTTGCAGCCCCGAGGAACGAGGTTCCATGGCTGGGCAGCTCCCGTCGGTAGGTTTCGTCAGCCCCGCCATGCTATACACCCGGATGGGCCGACGCCCGTGGGGATGGGCACAGCTCGGGAACAGTCCGGAAAGAGGTCGGGAAGCACGCGGTAAGACCTCGTGAGAGGGACGCGATCCGGCCGCACCGGCGTGGCCGATACGCTAGGGGTGTGACGTTCCCGGTAGTCGGCATGGTCGGCGGGGGGCAGCTCGCGCGTATGACGCACGAGGCGGGCATCCCGTTGGGCATCAGGTTCAAGCTTCTCAGTGACACCCCTCAAGATTCCGCGGCGCAGGTCGTGAGCGATGTCGTCATCGGCGACTACCGCGATCTGGACACGCTGCGTGACTTCGCGCGCGGGTGCGATGTGATCACCTTCGATCACGAACATGTACCCACCGAGCACCTCAGGGCCCTCGAGGCGGACGGTATCCCCGTGCGCCCGGGGCCCGACGCGCTGGTGCACGCCCAGGACAAGGGTGTGATGCGCGCGAAGCTCGATGAGATCGGCATCCCGTGCCCGCGCCACCGCATCGTGGCCGACCCCGAGGACGTCGTCCGCTTCGCGGCCGAGGGGGACGGTTTCCCGGTCGTCCTGAAGACCGTCCGCGGCGGCTACGACGGCAAGGGCGTGTGGGTCGTGGAGACCCCGGAGGAGGCCGCGGAGCCGTTCCGGGCCGGTGTGCCCGTCCTCGCCGAGGAGAAGGTCGACTACGTCCGCGAGCTGGCCGCCAACGTCGTACGGTCCCCGCACGGCCAGGCCGTCGCCTACCCGGTGGTCGAGTCGCGGCAGGTGAACGGCGTCTGCGACACCGTGATCGCGCCCGCCCCCCGCCTGGCCGAGGCGCTGGCCCTCCGGGCCGAGGAGATGGCGCTGCGGATCGCCAAGGAACTCGGTGTCGTCGGGCATCTCGCCGTCGAGCTGTTCGAGACCGGCGACGGCCGTGTCCTCGTCAACGAGCTGGCGATGCGCCCGCACAACTCGGGCCACTGGTCCCAGGACGGCGCGATCACCAGCCAGTTCGCCAACCACGTCCGCGCGGTCCTCGACCTCCCGCTCGGCGACCCGCGCCCGCGCGCGAAGTGGACGGTGATGGTCAACGTCCTGGGCGGTGACTACCCGGACATGTACTCCGCGTACTTGCACTGCATGGCCCGCGACCCCAAGCTCAAGATCCACATGTATGGCAAGGACGTGAAGCCCGGCCGCAAGGTCGGACACGTCAACACCTACGGCGACGACCTGGACGACGTGCTGGAGCGCGCCCGTCACGCAGCCGGCTATCTGAGAGGCACCATCACCGAATGAGCACCGCTGCCGGCCCTGTCGTGGGCATCGTCATGGGGTCGGACTCCGACTGGCCCGTCATGGAGGCCGCCGCCAAGGCGCTGGACGAGTTCGAGATCGCGTACGAGGTCGACGTCGTCTCCGCGCACCGCATGCCCCGCGAGATGATCACGTACGGCGAGCAGGCCGCCGACCGCGGACTGAAGGTGATCATCGCCGGTGCGGGCGGCGCCGCCCACCTCCCGGGCATGCTCGCCTCGGTCACGCCCCTGCCGGTCATCGGGGTGCCGGTGCCGCTGAAGTACCTGGACGGCATGGACTCGCTGCTGTCCATCGTGCAGATGCCGGCCGGTGTCCCGGTCGCCACCGTCTCCGTCGCCGGTGCCCGCAACGCCGGTCTCCTCGCGGCCCGGATCCTCGCCGCGCACGACGAGGACCTGCTGCACAAGATGCGCGACTTCCAGCAGGACCTGAACGACCAGGCCACCGAGAAGGGCAAGCGGCTGCGCGCCAAGGTCGAGGGGTCGAGCGGCTTCGGCTTCGGGAAGTAACAAGCAATGACCTCACTGGACGAAGTACGGTCCCTGCTGCGCGAGTTCCCGGTCGTCGACGGTCACAACGACCTGCCGTGGGCACTGCGCGAACAGGTCCGCTACGACCTCGCCGCCCGCGACATCGCCGTACCCCAGAACGAGCATCTGCACACCGACATCCCGCGGCTGCGCGCGGGCGGCGTCGGGGCGCAGTACTGGTCGGTGTACGTGCGCTCGGACCTGCCCGGGGCGGTGCCCGCGACGCTCGAACAGATCGACTGCGTACGGCAGTTGATCGACCGGCACCCCGCCGATCTGCGGGCCGCGCTGACCGCCGCCGACATGGAGGCGGCGCGCGCGGAGGGCCGTATCGCCTCCCTGATGGGCGCGGAGGGCGGTCACTCGATCGACAACTCCCTCGGCACCCTGCGCGGGCTGTACGAGCTGGGCGTGCGCTACATGACGCTCACCCACAACGACAACAACGACTGGGCGGACTCGGCCACGGACGAGCCCAAGGCCGGCGGTCTGTCCGCGTTCGGCCGCGAGGTGGTCCGGGAGATGAACCGCCTCGGCATGCTCGTCGACCTCTCGCACGTGGCGGCGACGACGATGCGGGCCGCGCTGGACACCTCGTCCGCGCCGGTGATCTTCTCGCACTCCTCCGCGCGGGCCGTGTGCGACCACCCGCGCAACGTCCCCGACGACGTTCTGGAGCGGTTGTCCGCCAACGGCGGTATGGCGATGGTGACGTTCGTGCCGAAGTTCGTGCTCCAGGCGGCCGTCGAGTGGACGCTGGCGGCCGACGAGAACATGCGTGCGCACGGCCTGCACCATCTGGACACCTCGCCCGGGGCGATGGAGATCCACCGCGCCTTCGAGGAGCGCCACCCGCGCCCCGTCGCCACGGTGTCCACGGTGGCGGACCACCTGGACCACATGCGCGAGGTGGCCGGCATCGACCACGTGGGCATCGGCGGCGACTACGACGGCACCGCGTTCACCCCGGAGGGCCTCAGCGACGTCTCGGGTTACCCGAACCTGCTCGCCGAGCTGCTGGACCGCGGCTGGTCCAGGGCCGATCTGGCCAAGCTGACCTGGAAGAACGCGGTACGGGTGCTGAGCGCGGCGGAGGACGTGGCCCGCGAGCTTCAGGCGACCCGCGCCCCGTCCCACGCCACCATCGAGTCGCTGGACGGCTGATCCGTGAGGACGGGGTAGTCGTTGTAGCCCGCTGCCCCGCCCACGTACATGAAGTACCGGTCCCGGACCTGGTTGAGGGGCGCGCCGAGGCGCAGCCGCTCCACCAGGTCCGGGTTGGCGAGGAAGGGCCGGCCGAGCGCGACCAGGTCGGCACCGGCGGCCAGCATCTCGCGGGAGGCCCGGGTGACGGCCTCGGTGGTCAGATCGGTCAGGTCCGGGTTGCCGATCAGGACACCGGGCCAGTCGGCGCGGATCCGCCGGTACCAGCCGGCCTCCGGGTCGGACCGCACCAGGTGCAGATAGGCGAGGTCCAGTCCCTTCAGCCGGGCGAGGAGAGCCGCGTACAGGCCGTCGGTGTCGTCCTCGCGGACGCCGTTGACGGTGGAGGCGGGGGAGATCCGGATGCCCACCCGGTCGGCGCCGATCGCGTCGGCGACCGCCTCGGTCACCTCGGCCGCGAACCGCACCCGCCGCTCGACCGAGCCGCCGTAGCCATCGTCACGGCGGTTGGTGTTGTCCGCGAGGAACTGGTGCAGCAGCATCCCGTTGGCCGAGTGCACCTCCACGCCCTCGAAGCCCGCGGCGACGGCCCGGCGAGCGGCGGCGGCGAAGTCGGCGATGGCGGCGCGGATGTCGTCCGCCGTCATCTCCCTCGGCACGGCGGCCGGCCGGTGGCCCCGCGGAGTGAAGATCGTCTCCGGCAGCGGGATCGGAGAGGGCGCCACCGGTGTCAGCCCGCTGGTCGCCGGATGGCCGACCCGGCCGCCGTGCTGCAGCTGGAGGAACATCCGCCCGCCGGCCGCCCGCACCGCGTCGGTGACCCTGCGCCAGCCGGTCACGTGCCGGTCGGTGTGGATCGCGGTGATGTCCGGGTACGTCTGACCGACCGGGTTGGGCGTCGAGCCCTCGGCGATGATCAGACCGGCCGAGGCGCGCTGGGTGTAGTGCGTGACCATGAGGTCGGTCGGGGTGCCGTCGGCCTCCGCGCGGTTGCGGGTGAGCGGGGCCATCACGAGGTGGTGGGGGAGGGTCAGCCGCCCGAGCCGGGCGGGGGCCAGGAAGTCCGTGGAGTCCGTGGAGCCCGTTGTCTGCGTCATGGCCGTACGGTAGAACCTGACACTGATGTCAGATTCAAGCCCGGAGATCCCGTCGGAGGCTCGGTATGCGGATCGGTGAACTGGCCCGGCGCACCGCCGTGAGCGAGCGGTCGCTGCGCTACTACGAGACCCAGGGGCTGCTCGTCGCCGAGCGCACCCCCGGCGGCCACCGCGAGTACCCCGAGGCGGCCGTCGACCGGGTCGTACGGATCCAGGAACTGTACGCGGCCGGGCTGCACAGCGAGAAGATCCGGCAGCTGCTGCCCTGCATGCGCGACCAGGACGGCGGGCCCTCCGCGATCGCCACGCCGAGGCTGGTCGCCGACCTGAGCGCCGAGCGGGACCGCATCGACCGCACGATTGCCGACCTGGTGCGCTCCCGGGAGACGCTGGACGAGGTGATCCGGGCGGCCCAGGACACCTGATCGGCCGTACCCCCGAACGCCCCACTCACCAGGAAGCCTCCCTCCCCTCCGTGCGACCGTGGCGACTACGCCCCACCACGACGTAGCTCACGACGACGTACGGAGCCCGCCATGGCCGACCTCCAGCACGACATCTCCACGACCAGCGAGGTCAGCGCGGACGGCGGCCTGCCGGACGACCCCTTCCCGCAGGAGGCGCCCGACGCCGCCCTGGCGCGCGCCCACGCCCTGCTCGCCGCGCACCCCGTCGCCGACGGCTACAGCGGGCTGCCGTGGGCGCTGCGCCATCTGCCCTGGTACGACCTCGAGCTGGGCGAGGCCGCAGTGGACACCGATGTGCCCCGGATGCGCGAGGGCCATGTGGGCGTGCTGTTCTGGTCGCTGCACCTGCCCGAGGGCCCCGGCGGCCGGCGGGCCACGGCGGCGACCCTGGAGCAGCTGGACCAGGTGCGCTCGGTGATCGAGTCGCATCCGGAGGGGCTGCGACTGGTGCGCACCGCCGGGCAGATCATCGACGCCCGCAACTGCGGCCGGGTCGCCGTGGTGCCCGGTCCCGCGCACGCGGCCGCGCTCGACGACTCCCTCGGCATCCTGCGCATCCTGCACGCCCTCGGCCTGCGCGTCCTCACCCTCACGGGCACGGCGTGGGCGGGCGCGCAGGGGCTGTCGCGCTTCGGCGAGGAGGTGGTCCGCGAGATGAACCGGCTCGGCGTCCTGGCCGACGTCTCCGGCGCCTCCCCCGCCACCGCCGGACGCGCCCTGGCCCTGTCCAAGACCCCGGTGCTGTGCACCCGCTCCGCCGCCCGCGCGCTGCGCCCGCACCCGGACAACCTGCCCGACGAGCTGCTCGCGGCGCTGGGCGAGGCGAAGGGGCTGTGCATGGTGCCGCTGACCGCCGAGCAGACCGGGCCGACGGTCCGGGACGTCGCCGACCACCTCGACCACGTCCGCGACGTGGCCGGCCCGGAGTGCGTCGGCCTGTCCGGCACCTACGACTCCGGCGCCGTCCACCCCCACGACCTCGCCGACGCCTCCCGCTACCCCCACCTGATCGCCGAGCTCCTGCGCCGCGGCTGGTCCGAGACCGAGCTGTCCCTGCTGACCTGGGGCAACGTCCAACGGGTGCTGCGCAGCGCGGACTTCACGGCCCGCGCCGCCCAGCACCGCCGGGAGGCCCCGCACGCGAGGATCACGGAGCTCGACGCATAGGCGACAGGGCCTAGGGGTGGTCGATCCGGCACAGGCAGAACGGATGCCCGGCCGGGTCGGCGTACACCTGGAAGTCCTTCTTCTCCCGGTCCTCCAGGTCCAGCGGCCGCGCGCCCAGCGCCAGCACCCGCTCATGGGCCACGTCGACCTCGGCCCAGGTCCGGCCCGCGTCGAAGTCGAGGTGGAACTGCTGGCCGTTGCGGTCCGCGCGCGGCCACTCCGGCGGGGTGTACCCCTCGGCCCGCTGGAAGCCCAGCCGCGGCCCGTCCGGCACCTGCAGGACGACCCAGTCGTCGTCCTCGGGGTCCGGGGCCTCCGGGGTGCCCCCGGCCACCGCCGCGTAGAAGGCGGCCAGCGCGTGCGGATCGGGACAGTCGAGCACGACGTTACGGAAACGGGCGACGGACGCCATGGAATCCTCCTTCAGGACGCTCAGCAGGCGCACAGACAGAACGGGTGCCCCGCCGGGTCGGCGTACACACGGAAGGTCCGCTGGCGGTCCTCGGCGTCCAGCGGCCGCGCCCCCAGCTCCAGCACCCCCTTCTCCGCCGCGTCCAGGTCGTCCACGACCAGGTCCAGATGGAACTGCTGCGAGTCGTCCGGCGCGGGCCACTTCGGCGGCACGAACCCCGGTGCCTGCTGGAAGGCCAGCGCCGGTCCGCCGGGCACCTTCAGATCCACCCACGCGCTGTCTTCGGAGTCCCCCTCCACCGTGCCGCCCAGCACTCCGGCGTAGAAGCCGGCCAGCGCACGGGGATCGGGACAGTCCAGCACCACGACACCGAGCTTGGCGAGAGCCATGACTACCTCCTTGCGTCACGGACCGTGTTACCTATAGAGGCGGGTAACCGGTAACGGTTACTGCATGCTCCCGCACTGGAGGTAACGTCGCAAGCATGAATGAGAGATCGGCCGCCCCCGGAGCCCTGGCGCTGGTCGAGTCCCTGGTCAACACGCTGGACATCGAGACCGGCGCCGACACGCTGGACACCGAGGAGGGCCGGGGGCGCTTCGGGATCGCCGAGGACGGGCTGGAGGAGGCGCGGGAGCTGCGGGAGTCGCTGCGGGCCGTGCTGCTCGCGCACGCCGGGCACCGGCCGCACCGCGAGGTGACCCCGCTCGGCACGCTGCTGTCCCGCGCACCGTTGTACGTCGCCGTCGACGAGCGGGACGGCTCCGCGGCCCTCGCCCCTGCCCCGGATGCCCCGCTGCTCTCCCGCGTCGCCGCCGCCGTCGCCGAGGGACTGGCGGAGGACACCTGGATGCGGCTGAAGGCCTGCGAGGCCGAGACCTGTCACTGGGCGTACTACGACCGCAGCCCGGCCGGACGCGGCCGCTGGTGCTCGATGCAGGTGTGCGGGGCACGGGCGAAGATGCGCCGGTACCGGGCCAAGGAGGGGTAAGACACAGGGAGTTCACCGGCCACGTATGTGTCCGATGGTGCAGAATGCGGAAAGACGCCGGTTCGGCCGACTGAGCCTCGGCCGAACCGGCGTCACCTTTGTCACTACGCGGTCGGGCGGCCCATCGCCCGGTACGTCCAGCCCGCCCGGCGCCACAGGTCCGGGTCGAGGGCGTTGCGGCCGTCCAGGATCAGCCGGGACGAGGCGACCTCGCCGAGCGTCGCCGGGTCCAGCTCGCGGAACTCGCGCCACTCGGTGAGGTGCAGCACGGCGTCGGCGCCCCGGACGGCCTCCCGTGCCGTACCGGCGTAGCCGAGGGTCGGGAAGACCTTGCGGGCGTTGGCCATGCCCTTCGGGTCGTACACGGTGACCTGGCCGCCCTGGAGATGGATCTGGCCGGCCACGTTCAGCGCGGGCGAGTCGCGCACGTCGTCCGAGTCGGGCTTGAAGGTGGCGCCGAGCACCGCGACCCGCTTGCCGAGGAAGGAGCCGCCCCCGAGCGCCTCGCGGGCCATCTCGACCATCTGGCCGCGCCGGCGCATGTTGATGGAGTCGATCTCGCGCAGGAAGGTCAGCGCCTGGTCCGCGCCCAGCTCACCCGCCCGCGCCATGAACGCCCGGATGTCCTTCGGCAGACACCCGCCACCGAACCCGATCCCGGCGCGCAGGAACTTGCTGCCGATCCGGTCGTCGTACCCGATGGCCTCGGCGAGCCTGGCCACGTCACCGCCGCCGGCCTCGCACACCTCGGCCATCGCGTTGATGAAGGAGATCTTGGTCGCGAGGAAGGAGTTCGCGGCCGTCTTCACCAGCTCGGCGGTCGGGAAGTCGGTCACGACGAACGGCGTGCCCTCGCCGATCGGGGTCGCGTACACCTCGCGCAGCAGCTTCTCGGCGCGCTCGCCGCGCACGCCCACCACGATCCGGTCCGGGTGCAGGGTGTCCTCGACGGCGAAGCCCTCGCGCAGGAACTCCGGGTTCCAGGCCAGCTCCGCCTCCGCACCCGCCGGGGCGTTCTCGGCCAGGTAGGCCGCCAGCCGCTCGGCGGAGCCCACGGGCACGGTCGACTTGCCGACGACCAGAGCCGGGCGGTGCAGATGCGGGGCGAGGGAGGCGATCGCGGAGTCGACGTACGACATGTCGCAGGCGTACTCGCCATGCTTCTGCGGCGTGTTGACGCACACGAAGTGGACGTCACCGAAATCGCCGACCTCGGCCCAGTCGGTGGTGAACCGCAGCCGCCCGGTGGCCCCCTCGATGCCCGCCACATGCTTCCTCAGCAGCTCCTCGAGCCCCGGCTCGTACATCGGAGTCTCGCCGCGCTCCAGCATGGCGATCTTCTCGGGGACGACGTCGAGCCCGAGCACCTCGAAGCCGAGTTCGGCCATGGCCGCGGCGTGTGTGGCGCCGAGGTAGCCGGTGCCGATCACGGTGATCTTCAAGCTCATGGGGTGCGCTCCAGCTCCGCTCGGTACGTCGGTGATGCGGGGCTGAGCATAGTCGGGCCCCTCGCCGGGCAATTTCCCTGCTGTCGTGTAGCTCACGTAGGCGTCATGCAGACGGCCCTCTAAAATTTGAGTTACTTAACGGTAATTAGCGTCAGTATCACTGCGTCTTTGGAGCGTGAGAGACCGTGGCCGGATCGGCTGACTTCGACCTGTACCGCCCGTCCGAGGAGCACGACATGCTCCGCGACGTCGTTCGTTCCCTGGTCGAGGCGAAGATCGCGCCGTACGCCGCGGCGGTGGACGAGGAGGCCCGCTTCCCGCAGGAGGCCCTCGACGCCCTCGTCGCCAACGACCTGCACGCCGTGCACGTCCCCGAGGAGTACGGCGGTGCCGGCGCCGACGCGCTCGCCACGGTCATCGTGATCGAGGAGGTGGCCCGCGCCTGCGTCTCCTCCTCCCTGATCCCGGCGGTGAACAAGCTCGGCTCGCTCCCGGTGATCATCTCCGGCGGCGAGGAGCTGAAGAAGAAGTACCTGACCCCGCTGGCCAAGGGCGACGCGATGTTCTCGTACTGCCTCTCCGAGCCGGAGGCGGGCTCGGACGCGGGCGGCATGAAGACCAAGGCGGTCCGCGACGGCGACCACTGGGTGCTCAACGGCGTCAAGCGCTGGATCACGAACGCGGGCGTGTCGGAGTACTACACGGTCATGGCGGTGACGGACCCGGAGAAGCGCACCAAGGGCATCTCCGCCTTCGTCGTCGAGAAGTCCGATCCGGGTGTCTCCTTCGGCGCCCCGGAGAAGAAGCTCGGCATCAAGGGCTCCCCGACCCGCGAGGTCTACTTCGACAACGTCCGCATCCCCGCCGACCGCATGATCGGCGAGGAGGGCACCGGCTTCGCCACCGCGATGAAGACCCTCGACCACACCCGCATCACCATCGCCGCCCAGGCGCTCGGTGTCGCCCAGGGCGCCTTCGACTACGCCAAGGGCTACGTCCAGGAGCGCAAGCAGTTCGGCAAGGCGATCGCGGACTTCCAGGGCATCCAGTTCATGCTCGCCGACATGTCCATGAAGATATCGGCCGCCCGCGCCCTCACCTACCAGGCCGCCGCCGCCTCCGAACGCGGCGACGCCGACCTCACCTACCTGGGCGCCGCCGCCAAGTGCTTCGCCTCCGACGTGGCCATGGAGGTCACGACGGACGCGGTCCAGCTGCTGGGCGGGTACGGGTACACCCGTGACTACCCGGTGGAGCGCATGATGCGCGACGCCAAGATCACGCAGATATACGAAGGGACGAACCAGGTCCAGCGGATCGTCATGGCCCGCAACCTGCCGTAGCGGTACGGGAGTTCACGGATCTTGGAAAGGCGCCCTGCGGGGCGCCTTTTCGCTGCGGTCTTACTGCTCCGTCATCGCTTCAGTCCTTCGACGAATGCCGCGAAGGCGGTGCGCGGTACGGAGAGGGTGCCTCGCGTGGGGGCTTTCGAGTCGCGGACGGCAGTGGTGATGCCCTGGATCGCCACCTCGACGCACTCGTTGCCCTCCCCTCCGCTGTAGCTGCTCTTGGTCCAGGTCGGGGAGGTGACTATGTGAGTCACGAGTTCAACTCCTGTCGTGCCGTGGCGATGAGCTGTGCTGAGGTGGCCGGGTCGGCGGCCTGGGAACGAAGGTAGTCGAAAGTGAGTTTGTAGGCGCCCACGTCCTCCGCGTCATCGAGGTACAGGCCGCGTCGGCGCATTTCTATGTAGACGACAGCCATCGAGTTCAGGGGTTCCCGCTCGTCGTCCCGTCCGAGGAGTACGAAGTGTCCGGCTCCGGCGGCGTGTGCTCCAGCGCTGAACGGGAGGACCTGGATGTCGATGTGAGGGCTGGCGGCCAGCTCCTGAATGTGGGAGAACTGCTGTCGCATGACGTCGCCGTCCCCGACGGTCCGGTGCAGGACTGCCTCGTCGAGGACCACCCACAGATGCAGTGCCGGGTCCCGGCTCAGGATGGTCTGGCGCTGGATGCGGGCCTCTACCATCCGCTCGATCTCCTCGTTCGAGCTGCGCACCTCACGGGCTTGATGGATGGCGAGGGCGTATTCCTTCGTCTGCAGCAGGCCGGGAATGACGGAGTTCGCGAACACATGCTCGTATGCGGCTGCGTACTCGAACGATACGAGCGGGTCCATCCAGTCCGGTACGGCATGGTTGCCCACCCACCAGCCGTCGGCCTGCGACTTGGCCAGGACCACGAGGGCCTCGCGTTCCTGAAGCGTCGCATCACAGGCGTCGGCCAGGGCCTTGACCGTTGCCCACCTGATACGGGCTCGATCCTGCCAGGTCTCGTACCTGCTGACGGTCGTGGTGCTGACACCCGCTTTCTCCGCGACCTGTGTCTGGGTGAGTCCGCATCGCTCGCGCAGCGCGATCAGCCCTCGCGCGATCTGCATGCGGCCGGCCGGTCCCGTCTGCGTGGCGGTCATGTCGCCGACTCCCTCCCGGAGCCGGTCCTTTCGGCCCCTTCTGCGCGCCAACGGCGCTGACTTTATGGGCTGCTTCGCCGAATCGGACGTGGATCCGAAGCCCCTCACCCACATTGATGAACTCCCTCCATGGCGGAAACAGCCATGGGATTCCCATGGAAGGCTTCCCGCAGTCACTTTCGCTCGTTCTTCGAGGAGTTGAGAGCGTGATCAGTTACCTGAAGCGTGCAGCTGGTCGACTGCTACGACTCGCCAGGGCATCGGACCGGCACCGCGCGGACCGGCGGTCTGCGGTGCAGTCCCCGTTCGTCCCGCCATGCCGGCGACCCGCGCCGATCCCTCCCCTCCCCACATCTGCCGTCCACGTTTGGGACACCCCCCTCGTCCGCCCCTACCTCGCCGCGTACGAACGCGAAGAGAAGGCCCGCATCCAGCGGCTTCGCCGCGACATCCTCTGGTGCGCGACGTACGGCGTCGACCTCGACACCCGTGACATCCACGCCCGCCTCGGAGCGGCCTCATGAGTGACATGAACCGTGTAGGGCTTCTGCCCTGGACCGGCGCGTACGGCCAGCCTTGCCTGCTCGTCACGGCTGGCGATGTTGGCATCTCCCGGCTTGCCGACCGGATCGAGAACGCGCAACTCGGCCTCGCCGACCGGCTTCTGGCTCGTACACACGACGTGCTGGCGGCGGGCGGTCCGAACGCGGCCGAAGTCGCCTCGCTGGCTTCCCAGTTGGGCGACGCTCTCGCCGACGCGTTGCTCATCGCGAGATCCCGAGGCGCTCGCCTCGGTGGAGCGGCGCAAGCACTCCCCGGCGGAGCCCCGGACGACACCCCGGCCGAGCCCCGGGCGTACGGCTGGCAGTCCTTTCCGGGGGGTGACCTCGCCTCCGCACCTGCTGCCCGGAGGTATGTACGCGACACGGCCCGGTTGTGGGCCTTGCCCACCGGCGTCACGGACGACCTGGAGACGATCGCCGGAGAGCTGGTCGCCAACGCCCTGGAACACAGCGACAGCCGCACTGTCACGGTCGCCTGTGTCCTCATGCGCTGGTCGGTCACGATCAGCGTGACCGACCAGGGCGGTGGGCGGACGCCGGGGACCACTGCCACACCGGTCGGACCGCCGGGTGCGGACCAGGAACAGGGCCGCGGACTACTGATCACCCAAGCCCTTTCCCATCGCTGGGGAACCTGGCCGACGGGCGGCGGCCTGACGGTCTGGGCCGAGGTACCTGTCGGGGCTGGCATCCAGTGAAGTGCCCCGGTGCGGGAGGGGCTGATCAACTGGTCAGCAGGGGTTGAGTCCTCGTTCGCTCGGCGAGGTTCCCGACCCTCCCGCGCGGCGAGCTCCCCTCCTCCGGTATAGGAAGTCGGCGCTCGCACCGGCCTGACAGGCCACGGCGATGGAGCTGACACGTAGCGCGAGAGTTCTGCCGGGGTGGACTGTGGTTCGGGTTGCTCGGGCTCGACAGGCAGCGCTTCCCGGTGGAGTGGTAGACGCCCTGCGTCCAGCGACGCTCCACGACCTGGATCGGCTGGGCGAACTGCCCCGGCTTCAGGTTGGTCGTGAAGGTGTACGAGGGGGTGGACCCGCTGCGGTTGTACGAGGGGGTGAGAGCGGCGAGCTCGCTCCAGGCCTTGCTGAGGCCGCTCGGGAGCTTCAGGTTGAGGCCGGCCTGCCACTGCCAGCCCGACGTCTTCGACTGCTGCCAGGCGTAGGAGCAGCTGGGCACGTTCCAGGGGCACTGCCTGCTGCACGCCCACCGACTGCGTCTTGTTCGGGGTCGACCAGTTGCCGGCGATGTCGCTCTGCGAACCATCCGAGTTCTCCAGGCACACCGTGCTGCTCGCCGCGGCGACGCTCGGGGATGCCATCACCACCATCGGGGCCAGCGCGAACGCCAGCAGCCCCGTCCACTTGCTCCCCACGGGGCGCTTGATCTTCACCCTTGTCTCCTCCGCGTTGTCGGCGTCATTCGGCCGGACCGAGCGCGCCGGCAGCGTGCGCCCCGGCGTCCGACACCGAGACTCACCGCCGAGGAGTTGTTCGGACACCCGTCCCCCGGGGCCGATCAATGACCGGCGCCATCCGACCGGTCGGTCACATGCGGGACCCCACCGCCTGACATAGGACGGAAGCACGCGGGGACCCGTGGAGGGTCCCCTCTTCCCCCAGGAGGAGCCATGGCCCAGCCCACGATGACCCCCATGACCCAGCAGATGCAGGACTGCGTCAACGCCTGCATGAACGCGCACAGCATGTGCGAGGAGACCATGAGTTCCTGCATGCAGATGGGCGGTCAGGCCCAGATGCAGATCATGCGCGCGCTCATGGACTGCTCCGAGACCACCCGTATGTGCGCTGACATGATGATGCGCCGCTCGCCGATGTCGGGCGAGATGTGCACGATGTGCGCCATGGCGTGCGACATGTGCGTCGAGGCGTGTATGAGGATGCCGGACGACCCGCAGATGATGCGGTGCGCCGACGCGTGTCGCCGCGCGTCGGAAATGTGCCGCGCCATGGCGGGCGCCGGCATGTGAACGTTCTGGCCGAGAACGGGAGAGGGCGCCCACAGGGGCGCCCTCGACCGGTGAGTGCGGCAGCCGTCAGTTACCGGAGACGGTGACCTTCTGGTCGTTGTTCAGCTCGTCCACCAGGGTCTTGACCTTCGCCTTGTCCCAGACGAGGTTGCCGCCGACAGAGCCGGAGATCGGCATGTTCAGCGACGTGCCGCCGCCGCCCTGGACGCCCTTCATCGCCCAGAACATCGAGGCCAGGTCCCACAGGGACATGTCCTTGTCGACGATCAGGGAGTCCAGACCCGCGCCCATCACCGGATAGAACGTGAAGGGGTTCAGGATCGTCGACGGGGTCGCCACCTGGTGGGCCAGTGCCGACAGGAACTTCTGCTGGTTCTTGGTGCGCTGCAGGTCGCTGGCCGCGAACGCGTGCCGGGTGCGGACGAAGGCGAGGGCCTGCGTGCCGTTCAGCGTCTGCTTGCCCGCCTTGAAGTCGGCGCCGGACCACTTGTCCTTGAAGGCCTGGTCGATGGTGATCTCGACTCCGCCGACCGCGTCCACGATGTTGGCGAAGCCCTGGAAGCCGATCTCCACGTAGTGGTCGATGTGCAGACCGGTGTTGGCCTCGATCGTGCGCACCAGCAGCGTCGGCCCGTCCTCGGCGTAGGTCGCGTTCAGCTTCTCCTGCCAGCCCCGCGCCGGGTAGACCTTCCCGGACGTCGACCCCTTGTACGACGGCACCGTCACGTTCGAGTCGCGCGGCAGCGAGACCAGCGTGTCGCCGTTGTCGCCGACGTGCAGGATCATCATCGAGTCCGTGCGCTTGCCCTCGGCGGAGCCGGTGTGCAGCTTCTTCTCGTCCGCCTTGGTCATGCCCTCGCGGCTGTCCGAGCCGACGATCAGGTAGTTGGTGCCCGAGCCCGACGCCGGCCGGTCGATGACCTGGGACAGGTCGACCTCGCGGCGCAGTTTGGAGTCGGCCCAGAAGTAGGTGGCGACCGAGGTGACGATCAGCACGGTCGCCAGCGTGATCGCGCTCCACTTGATCCGCCGCCGCCAGTTCGGCGCGGGCCGCGGACCCTGGTCCGGCGCACCCGCCGTACCGCCCGGACCGCGCCCGCCGGGGCTGCCGTAGACCTGCCCGGTGTTGTAGTCGCTGTCGTACGCGCCGTAGCCGGCGCCCTCGTCGTGTCCCTGGCCGTCGACGTACGACGGCTGCTGCGGGACACCGGCCCCGTACGGCGGCGCCGCCGGGCCGGGGTTGCCGTACGCCGAGCGCTGCCCGGGCGGTACCGCCGGGCCGCGCCGTACCTGACGCATCACCTGGGCGCCTTCCGGCTGCGCGCCGGCACTGCCGCGTCCGTAGCGGGGGCCACGGTTGTCGTCGGACCATCCCTCGGGCCAGTCATTCATGCGCCCCAGTGTGCAGGTCGCCGGTGTGTGCCGGGCAAGGGGCAGCCGAAAACAGTCGGAAAATCAGGGCGGGCCTGTTGCGAAGCTGACACAAATTCCGCGAAAGTCACCTCGGCATAAGGTGGAGGGCATGACAGACCAGGCCACGGGCGCGGAACCGGACATGGAATCGGACATTCCGGGTAAGCCGACGTCCGCCTCGCGCACCACCCTCAGCCACATCATGACCCACAACGACACCAACCTGCTGGGGACGGTGCACGGCGGGGTGATCATGAAACTGGTCGACGACGCGGCGGGCGCGGTGGCCGGCCGGCACTCCGGCGGTCCCGCCGTCACCGCGTCCATGGACGAGATGGCCTTCCTGGAGCCGGTCCGCGTCGGCGACCTGGTCCATGTGAAGGCCCAGGTCAACTGGACCGGCCGCACCTCCATGGAGGTCGGCGTCCGCGTCCTCGCCGAACGCTGGAACGAGTCCGCCCCGCCCACCCAGGTCGGCTCGGCCTACCTGGTCTTCGCGGCGGTCGACGCCGACGGCAAGCCGCGTCGCGTCCCGCCGGTCATACCGGAGACCGACCGCGACCGGCGCCGGTGCCAGGAGGCGCAGATTCGGCGTACGCACCGGTTGGCGCGGCGCAGGGAGATTCGTGAGCTGCGGGAGCAGCGGGCGGCGGAGGGGTTCGAGGACTAGTTCGAGGACCGGGTGGTCAACACACCACCTCGTTGCCACGCACCGGGGCCGGCTGCGGCTGGCCCGGGTCCTCGAACCGCACCCTGTGTACGTCCTTGAAATCCGCCCCGGCCGTCACCTTCAACAGCGGCCCCTGCCCCGGCACGGCCCGCAGCTCGGCCCCCTGCAAGGCCGCCGCCAGCGCGCGAGCCGACCGGTCCCACCGGGGGTCGTAGGAGATCACGGTGTGCGGCACATGAGAAGGGGCCGTCGCCGGCTGGTGCGTCGTGGCGAAGCCGGTGGCCGCCAGCGCCGCGTCCACCCGCTTGGCCAGCCCGGACGTGGCCGTGCCGTTCGCCACCTGGACCCGGACCGTCCGCGGATCCACCTCCACCGGGGTCGCCGGGGCCGGTGCCGGGCCGTGCGGCTTCGGCTGGTCCACGGTGAGCGGCTTGTCGTCGCGCAGGGACGAAAACAGCTGCTCCGCCTTCGGCTGGTCCCACTTCAGGGTCGAGCCGATGCCCTTGGCGTCGTAGTTCATCTGGGCGATCGGCACGGTGGTGAACTCGGAGGAGGACGGGGAGAAGTTCCGCATGGCCCGGCCGAGGTCGAGCAGCTCGTCGGCGCCGAAGCCCTCGTCGGCGCGGACCGAGCCCAGCACCGCCCGGGTCACGTCACGGAACTTCAACGGGTTCAGCAGCACCCCCGAGGTCGCGGTCCGGTCGATCAGCGCGGCCAGGAACTTCTGCTGCCGCTTCATCCGGCCCAGGTCGCTCGTGCCGTCGACGTGCCGGGCCCGCACGTACTCCAGCGCCTGCCCGCCCATGAGGGTGTGCGTGCCGGGCGTGAGGTCGAGGCCGCTGTAGGCGTCCTTCAGGGGGTTCGGCGTACAGATCTTGACCCCGCCGAGGACGTCCACGGTCTTCATGAAGCTGGTGAAGTCGACCTCCAGATAGTGGTCGATCTTCACACCGGTCATGTTCTCGACCGTGCGGACGGTCAGCTGGGGCCCGCCCTCGGAGTACGCGGCGTTCAGCCGGACCGGGTGCGCCGGGCGCTGCTGCCCGGTCGCGGGGTCGGTCCGCGCGGGGGCCTCGGCGTAGGAGTCGCGCGGCAGGCTCACCACGGTGGCCCGCTCCCGGCTGTCCGAGATGTGCACGATCATCATCGTGTCCGTGCAGTGGCAGGGCGCCCCGCCCAGCCGGTACGCCCGCCGCTCCTGCTCGGTGATCTTGTCGCGGCCGTCGGTGCCGACCAGCAGCACGTTCATGCCGTGGCCCGCCCGGGGCCGGTTCTTCATGTCCTTGAACGCGTCGACCCGGGCGATGCCCGCGTCCAGGCTGCTGATCACCGCGTGCCCGATCCCGGCCGAGGCGAGCACCACGACGGAGAGCGTGGACACCGCCCGCATGGCCCAGCGCGGCCGGCGGGGTCGGCGGACGGACCGCACGGGCCGCTCGGGCGGGCGCGGCACACGGCGGGGCGGCTGCGGTCGGCGCTGTGGGCGCGCGGGGGACCGGGGCGGGCTGGCCAAGGGGGACACCTCCGGACGAGGCCGTACGTGGGATCCGTGAGCACGGTAGGCCGATACGATCTCCAGCCCGGTGCTACGCCCCGGCGGCGCGCACCGGTGTCCCCCGTTCGCGGTAACGTGAGGCCCCTATGAACGCCAAGCCCGACGTGCGGCTCCCCGCTGTTTCCGTGATCATGCCCGTCCTCAACGAGGAGCGGCATCTGCGCGGGGCCGTCCAAGCGATCCTCGCGCAGGAGTACGCCGGCGAGATGGAGGTCGTGATCGCCCTCGGTCCGTCCACGGACCGCACGGACGAGATCGCCGCCGAGCTGGTCGCCGAAGACCCCCGCGTGCACACCGTCCCGAACCCCACCGGCCGTACGCCCGCGGCGCTGAACGCGGCGATCAAGGCCTCCCGGCACCCGATCGTGGTCCGCGTCGACGGCCACGGCATGCTCTCGCCGAACTACATCGCGACCGCCGTCCGCCTCCTGGAGGAGACCGGCGCGCAGAACGTCGGCGGCATCATGCACGCCGAGGGCGAGAACGACTGGGAGCACGCGGTCGCGGCCGCCATGACCTCGAAGATCGGGGTCGGCAACGCCGCCTTCCACACGGGAGGCCAGGCGGGGCCCGCCGAGACCGTCTACCTCGGGGTCTTCCGGCGCGAGGCCCTGGAACAACAGGGCGGCTACAACGAGGAGTTCATCCGCGCCCAGGACTGGGAGCTGAACTTCCGCATCCGTGAGGCGGGCGGGCTGATCTGGTTCTCACCCGAGCTGAGGGTGTCGTACCGGCCCCGGCCGAGCGTGCAGGCGCTGGCCAAGCAGTACAAGGACTACGGCCGCTGGCGGCACGTCGTCGCCCGCTACCACTCCGGCTCCATCAACCTGCGCTACCTCGCCCCTCCGGCGGCGGTGTGCGCGATAGCGGCCGGGATCGTCGTCGGCGCCCTGGTGAGCCCCGTGGGCTTCGTGATCCCCGCCGGCTACCTCGCGGCGATCGCCGCGGGCTCCGTCCCGGCGGGCAAGGGCCTGCCCCCCAAGGCCCGGCTGCAGATCCCCGTGGCCCTGGCCACCATGCACATGTCGTGGGGCTGGGGCTTCCTGACCAGCCCGAAGTCGCTGGCGAAGAGGGTCATCGCGTCCCGCCGGCCGGCGGTCCTCAGCTCGCACTCGAGCACGCACTGAACCAGGTCCGAAGGCCTCTCCCCGTACGAGGGAGAGGCCTTTCGGCTACCACTGGTAGGGCGGGTACACGTCCATGCACTTCGACGTGTCCGAGCCGTTGACGGCGTCGGTGCCGTCGGGAATGTCCCCGGCCTTCGGCTTCGACTCCTTGGGATACGACGTGCCGGTGCGCCAGTCCGCGCCGACGACGACCGTGACGCCGGAGACGTCGGTCGACTGCTTCACCGAACTCGTCGGGATCCCGAGGGCCTTGGCCACGGCCTCGGCGTCCCCCTGCAGGTCCGCGCTCGGGTACTGCACGACCGTCTTGTCCTCGGACCGGGTGCCGGAGGTGTCGGCCTCCGCCCTGGCGTAGCCGGCCTGGACGAGCGCCTCGCTGATCGTCGAGGCCCGGTGCTGCACGGCGGCCTCGGTCGAGGTCTGCGTGGCGTTCTGCACCAGCACCCCGAGCCGGGCCGGGTCCGTCGAGGGCGTCTTGGCCGGGGCGGGCTTGCTGGACACCTGCTTGGTACCGCCCGAGTCCTTGCCGTTCTTGTCCAGCGGCACGTCGTCGCGGAGCATCTGCCACAGCTTGTCGGCGTTCGCCTTGTCCGGCACGACGTGGTTCTTGGGGTCCTGCGGGTCCGGGAGGTTGGGCATCGTCACCGACGTGATGCGGTCGGACGGCACCGCCTTCATCTCCATGCCCAGGTCGTACAGCTTCTTGACCGTGCCGATCTCCTCGGACACCTTCAGGGACTTGGTGGCCGCCTCGGCCAGGCCCATCAGGCGCCCGGTGTCGGTGAAGATGTTCTGCTGCCGCAGCGTGCGCATCATCGAGTTCAGGTACATGTGCTGGGCGCGGGCCCGCAGCAGGTCGCTGCCCCAGGCGTGCCGGGTGCGCAGCCACTGCAGCGCCTGCACGTCCCTGACCTTGTGCGTGCCGGCCGTCATCTTCAGTCCGGAGCCGCCGGGCTGGGCCGGGGTCGGGTGGTCCCACACGTTCTGCTTCACACAGACGTCGACTCCGCCGATGGCGTCTGCCATCCGCACCACACCGGAGAAGTCGATCGTCATCCAGTGGTCGATGTAGACCCCGGTGAGGTTCTCCCAGGTGGACAGCGTGCAGCCGGCCCCGCCGCGGCCCAGGGTGGTGTTGATGATGTCGTTCGTCTCCGGGTAGGCCTTGCCGGTGTCGGGGTCCTTGCACGGAGGGATGGAGACGCGGGTGTCCCGGGGGATGCTCACCATGGCGGCGCTCTTGCGGTCCGCGGACAGGTGGATCAGCATCTGCACGTCCCCGTTCGGCGGGCCCCCGACGCTGTCCCTGCTGCCGCCGAGCTTCAGGTTCTCGGCCGAGTTACGGCTGTCCGAGCCGATCAGCAGGATGTTCAGCGGGGTCTGCCCGGCGGCGTTCGGCGCGGTCTTCTGCGCCTTGCCGTCGCCGCTGCTGCGCGCGCCCTTCTGGATGTTGCCGTTGAGATGCTCGTAGTAGAGGTAGCCGGCGGTCGCCGTCCCGAGTATGACCACCGCGAGCACGGTCGCCGACCAGCGCAGGGCGCGCCGTCTGCGCCGCCGCCGGTCGGTCTTCGCGCCGCCGCCCCGCCGCCCGTCACCGTGCCGGCCGGAGCCCTCCGCCGCGTCCGCGGACCGCGGCGTGAGCGACATCGTGTCGTCCCCCGCGGGACCCTCTGCCCGCACCTCTCCCCGCACATCACTCTGCGCCAAAGCTTCCTGCCCTCCCCACCCTTGCGCCATGAAACGGGCCCGTCCCGCGTCGGGTTAGACGCACGACGGGCCCGAAGGGTTACCTATGAGGCGCACTTGACCTCGTTGGCCGTGGACGCCCCGTCGACCTTCGGTGCCTTCGCCGGAGCGGTGAGCGAGACACCCGCACCCTTGAAGTCCTTGCCCAGGGTCAGGGTCATCGCCGGCAGCCCCTGGGAGTTGGTCACGCTCTTGCCGGGCTTGAGGGCCGAGCCGGGCAGCCCCATCAGCGCGGCCAGTTCCCGCGCCTGGGCGGCCTGGTCGGGGGCGTACTCCAGCGTGGTGTTCTTCAGTTCCGCCGGTGCGTTGCCCGCGTTCTCCGACTTCAGCACACCCTTGGAGGTCTGCAGCCAGGACAGGGTCTCCTGCGCGCTGCCCCCCTCGGCACCGCCGTTGAGGATCCGCACCCGCACGTCGGAGGGCGCGGACCGGGTGCCCTTGAGCTGGGCGGCCGCCGCGTCCTTCGCCTCCTTCTGCTTCTTCTTCACCTCGGTGAAGGAGACGTCGCTCTTGACCGCGTCGAAGACCTCCGGGGCGGTGCTCGGGTTGACGATGACCGTCTTGTGGACGCGACCGTCGGCCGGGTTGTCGAGCACGGGCACGGTCACGAAGGAGATGTTCTTCGTCGGGACCTTCTTGATCTCCAGCGCCACGTCCTTGAGCGTGCTGATGCTCTTGATGCCGGTGTCGACGGTCAGCGCCTTGGTCGCCGCCTCCGCCAGGTCCAGCAGCTTCGAGGGGTTGGTGAGGGTGTCGCTGGAGGACATGTCGCGCATCAGCGAGCCCAGGAACTGCTGCTGGACCTTGATGCGGTCCAGGTCCCCGTGGTTGCCGAAGCTGTGCCGGGTGCGTACGAAGGCCAGGGCCTGCTCGCCCGACACCCGCGACTTGCCCGCGGGCAGCTTCAGATGGGACTCCTTGTCGTTCACCGGATGCGTGACGCACACCTCGACGCCGCCGACCGCGCTCGACAGGGTCTTCACCGCGTTGAAGTCCGCCATCATGAAGTGGTCCACGTGGATGCCGGTGACCTCCTCCACGGTGCGCATGGTGCAGCCCGGGTCGCGATCGTCCTGGCCGAGGCTGGTGTTGAAGCGCACGTTCTCCGTGCCGGGGACCACCTTGGTGCTGCCGTCCGGCTGCTTCGTCGGACAGTCCGGGACGTTGACGATGAGGTCGCGCGGGATGCTCATCGCGGTGGCGTTGGTCCGGTCCTTCGACACGTGCAGCAGGATGTTGGTGTCCGCGTGCCCGACGCTGCCCTTGTCGCCGTAGCCCTCGTTGCCCTTCCCGGTGCGCTTGTCGGTGCCGATGATGAGCAGGTTGAAGGCCTCGTGCTTGCTGAAGCCCTTGGAGCCCGCGTCACCGACGTCGGTCGAGCTGATGTTGCCCTCGAGGTGCTTGAGGTACAGATAACCGGCGGTGCCGATGGCGACCAGCGTGAACGCCGTGCCGCCGGCCGTCCACGCCAGTATCTTCTTCGCCTTCGACTTCTTCTTCACCGGCCGCCGTGTCGCGCGCCGCCCCTGCGGGGCCTCCGGCTCGCCGCCCCGGCGCCGGGACGAGCGCGGCGGCGGTACGTCCCCGGCGCGCACCGTGCCCATCTCACGGGTCTCGCCGGGCTTGGAGTCGTTACGACGACGCGGTGCGCCGGCGCCGTCCCGGGAGGACGGTCTGCGGGGGCCCGGGACCGACGACTGCGGTGCGGAAGGACTCAGTCGCAGTTCGTATTCGCCGGTGTTCGGATTGAGTACCCACTGGTCGGCGGGGTCGATGTTATCCGCCCGCCCACGGCCTTGCGCGTCCACGGTTGTCCGAATCCTCCGTCGGGGCCACGCGGCGCCTTCCCCCTCAAAGGCGCTCGGGTCTCGGTGAATCGGTGCACGACCCCCGCAGGGATCTCGCGGCGAGGTGCACCGGGTCGCTCACACTATCCGCCCAGTTCAGCGTCAAGCGACGCCGGTGACAAATTCCGCCTGCCTACAACTGGGCAATCCCCCTCATATTCCGAACGGATTTTCAGCGCGCCGGTGTGCGCCTCACACGCAGTCGTGCTCGGCGGCGGTGGTGCCGGAGAAGGTGGGTGTGGGAGAAGGGGCCCCTCCCGCCCCTTTTGTCACCGCCACGGGCTGATCGGCACGCAGCCGCGCGAACAGCTTCTCGGCCTCCGGCTCCACGAGTTGGTCACGATTGGTGTCGTACACGTACGACTCCCTGGGTACCGTCAGAAACTGCACCTGTTCGATGGGGATGGTGCGCAGCCCGCGCACCAACTGGTACAAGCCGCGCAAACTGGCCAGTTCCGGATCGGTGGTCAGCGAGGAGGTCGCCGCGTCCAGCACCGGATACAGCTTCCCCGGGTTCAGCAGGACGTCGCCGCTCTGCATCTTGTTGACGAGCGCGCCGAGGAACCGCTGCTGGCGCTCCATCCGCTCGGTGTCGCTGCCGTCGCCGAGCGACTTGCGGGCCCGTACGTAGCCGAGCGCCTGCTCCCCGTTCAGCATGACCTTCCCCGCGGGCAGCTTCAGCCTGGCGGCCTTGTCGTCGATGGGCTCCTTCAGACAGACCTGCACCCCGTCGACGGCGTCCACCATCTCCTTGAACCCGCTGAAGTCCACGACCACGTGATGATCGATCCGGATGCCGGTCAGTTTCTCGACGGTACGGATCGAACAGGCCGAACCGCCCACCGAGAACGCGCTGTTGAACATCGCGAACACCGGCTCGCTCCGGCTCCCGTCCGCCCGCAGACAGGCGGGGATGTCCACCATCAGATCCCTGGGCAACGACACGGCCGTGGCGCTGCGCCGGTTCGCGGCCAGGTGCAGCAGGATCGTCGTGTCGGACCGCTCACTGCCCAGATCCCGCCCGTACTCCGCGTTCCCGTCCCCGGCCCGGCTGTCGGACCCGATCAGCAGGATGTTCTGTGCGCCCCGCACCAGCGCGGTGGGCCGCTCGGCCTCGTACCGGGCGAGTTCCCGGGCGGCCGGGTCGTCCGCGGTGATGTTCGAGCTGAGCTTGGCGTAGAGCGCCCAGCCGGTCCCCCCGGCCGCCACGACGACCAGGGCCAGCCCGAGCGCCGCCCGCTCCGTCCACTGCCGCCGACGCCGCCGCACCAGCCCGACCCCGGTGGCCGAGGCCCCGAGGCCGGGACCGAGGGCCCTGCCTGCGGTGTCGGTCACGGGCGGGGCACCCCCTCATCGACGTACGGGCGGAACGTGCTGCTCCTACGACGATGGCGGGGACGGGACCCGGAGGCGCCCTCAGCTACTCCAAGTGGGTTACTCCGGCGCTCGCCGCCGTACCGACGTCACCCGCTCACTCTCGATCCGCTTGGCGAGAGCCTCTTCCTCCAGCCGGTCCAGATTCCGGCAGAGCACCACGGAACCGCCGGAGGCGAGCGGCGCGAACAACCCCGCGCTCAGCCCCTCCCACGTGTCGTACGGCAACCCCGACAGCAGCCTCGACCCGGGCCCCGTCAGCTCCAGCTCCGCCGCGTCGGCGACCGCCTTCTGTACGACCTCCGCCCCGCTGAACTCCGCCCCGGCGACGATCAGCGCGGGCTCCTCCGCGTCCACGGGAGCGAACGGCGCGAACCGGTCCCCCTGCCCGGGCACGTCCACGGCGTAGTCGATGAACCCCTCCGGCGGCTGCGGAAACCGCCCGCCCAGCGGCCGTAGCGCGAGAGCGACCCGCTCTCCCCGGCACGCCCGCGCCGCGTCCAGCGCGTCCGGCCCGCTGACCGCGACGTCGGCCACGGAGGGATCCCCGCCCACATCGGCGATGGCCCCCACCGACGAACACGCCAGCAGCCACACCGCCGTCTGCCAGTGCGCCGGCAGCAGCAGCGTGACCCGGTCGCCCGGCCCGGCGGCGAGGTCGCCCTGAAGGAGGTTCGCCGTCTTGGCCACCCAGTTGGCGAAGGTGGCCACGGACAGTTCGACGCGTTCGCCGGTGGCGTCGTCGTAGAAGGTCACCAGAGGGCGGCCGGGGTCCGCGGCGAGCGCGGAAGCCAGCAGGTCGGCAGGGGTGCGATCGGTGGCGTTCACCCGGAAAAGGGTACGCGCGGGCGGGCCCGCGCAGCGCGCGGCCGGGCCACCGGTTCGGCCGAACGCTTCCGACGCCCCGTCAGCTCCTCATTGGACAGATTTATATGACTATGTCCAAGATCATGAGCATGCGTGGACTCCTGACTTCCTCGATCGGCGTCACCTGCGCCGCGGCGCTCGTCCTTCCGCCGCCGACCGCGACCGCGGCGACCGCTGAACCGGTGAGCACCGGCAGTACCCGCTCCCTCCCCCTCGCCCCCCTCTCCCGCGAGCGTGCGCTCGGCGCCGCCCCGGAGCAGGGCCTGTACCGGGCGGGCGGCGAGCACTTCTCGCTGGTCGGGGTGGCGTGGCACGACCCCCGCGCCGAACTGCGCGGCCGGGTCCAGGTGCGCACACGGTCGGCCGGCACGGGGATCTGGTCCGGCTGGCAGGACGTCGAGACGCACAACGCCGACCACGGCGCCGACCCGGGCACCGCGGAGGGTGCCTCGCACCGGGTGCGCGGGGCGACCGCGCCGCTGTGGGTGGGTCCCTCGGACGGCGTGGACGTACGGGTCCGCGCGGAGTCCACGGGCCCCCGGGGCGGCCGTACCCGCGCAGTGCCGCCCCCGCTGCCGCCCGGTCTGAGCCTGGAGTTGGTCGACCCGGGGGAGGAGGCGCTGCCCGAGGGCGCGCCTGCCGACGTGCCCGCCGACGCGCCCCGCACCGATCTGCACACGGACGCGGCCCGCGCGGCCTCGGCCGGCCAACACCGACATCGCCGGCTTCGCCGCCCTGGAGATCCCGGCGCTCGACCGGCAGGCCACCGAGCGGGAACTCGCCCGCCTCCAGGGCCCGGTGCGGGCGACGCCGTACATCGGGCCGCGCCCCCGGATCGTCACCCGCCGGGGCTGGGGCGCGGACGAGTCACTGCGCGAACCCGGGTTCGGCTACACGAAGACGGTCAAGGCGGCCTTCGTGCACCACACGGCCTCGGGCGACAACTACAGCTGCTCCCAGGCCCCCTCCGTCATCCGCAGTATCTACCGCTACCACGTGGCGAGCATGGGCTGGCTGGACATCGGCTACAACTTCCTCGTCGACAAGTGCGGAAACGTCTACGAGGGCCGGGCCGGGGGCGTGGCGAAGCCGGTCCTCGGCGCGCACACCCTCGGGTTCAACGGCGACAGCATGGGCATCGCCGTGATCGGCACATACGACGCGGCGAAGCCGCCCGGCGCGGCGGTCACGGCCGTCGCCCGGCTCACCGCGTGGAAGCTCGGGATCCACGGCGCCGATCCGCGTGGCAGGACGTATCTCACGTCGGACGGTGGCAACCTCTACGCGAAGGGTAAGAACGTACGACTGAACGTGATCTCAGGTCATCGGGACGGATTCCCGACTGAGTGCCCCGGTGCGTCGCTTTACACGCAGCTCGGTACGGCTCGTTCCATCGCGGCGCGCTACCAGGGCCGCTGATGACAGGGGTTCGCGTTCACCGCTGTCGGCGGGGCACGCCGGTCTCACACCATACTCTTACCGATCTCGCGGATAACCGGGGGGTCGTCAAGGGCGCCGTCGCTACGGTCTGCATACACTGACCGGCCGAAAACGAAACGAGTGGAACGACAGGTTCGACCGGTCCCGGCAGGAAGAAAGCAGAGACGACAGGTGACAGAAGCGATCCTCCTGGTCGGTGGCAAAGGCACCCGGCTGCGTCCGCTCACGGTGCACACGCCCAAGCCCATGGTTCCGGCTGCCGGCGTACCGTTCCTCACGCACCAGCTGGCGCGGGCCAAGGCGGCGGGCGTGGACCACATCGTCCTCGCCACCAGCTATCTGGCCGAGGTCTTCGAGCCGTACTTCGGCGACGGCTCCTCCCTCGGCCTGAGCATCGAGTACGTGACGGAGGAGGAGCCCCTCGGCACCGGCGGCGCGATCCGCAACGTCGCCTCGCGGCTCCACTCCGACCCGGACGAGCCGGTCCTGATCTTCAACGGCGACATCCTGACCGGCCTGGACATCCGGGCGCTGGTCGACACGCACCAGGCGACGGGCGCGGACGTGTCCCTGCACCTGACGAAGGTGTCGGACCCGCGCGCCTTCGGCCTGGTCCCGACCGACGAGTCGGGCAAGGTGCTGGCCTTCCTGGAGAAGCCCCAGACGCCCGAGGAGATCGTCACCGACCAGATCAACGCGGGGGCGTACGTCTTCCGCCGCTCGGTCATCGACACGATCCCGCTGGGCCGCCCGGTGTCGGTGGAGCGGGAGACGTTCCCGGACCTGCTGGCCGCGGGCGCGCACCTGCAGGGCATGGTCGACTCGACGTACTGGCTGGACCTGGGCACCCCGGCGGCGTTCGTCCGAGGCTCGGCGGACCTGGTCATGGGCCGCGCCCCGTCCCCGGCGGTCCCCGGCCGCTGCGGCGACCGCCTCGTCCTCCCCACGGCCACGGTGGCGCCCGACGCCAAGCTGACCGGCGGCACGGTGGTGGGCGAGGGCGCGGTCGTGGCCGAGGGCGCGAGGATCTCCGGCTCGACCATCCTCCCCGGCGCCGTCATCGAACCGGGCGCGGTCATCACCGACTCCCTGATCGGCGCGAGGGCCCGCGTCGGCGAACGCTCCGTCCTCACCGGCACGGTCGTCGGCGACGGCGCGATCGTCGGCCCCGACAACGAACTCCGCGAAGGCGTACGGGTGTGGTGCGACGCCCACATCCCGGCGAAGGCGCTCCGCTTCTCTTCGGACCAGTAGCGGTCGGGTTGGTCTGGGGCGCCGCCCGTGGGGGCTGCGCCCCAGACCCCCGCTTCCTTCGGAGCCCACGGGTGCGTCGTCGCCTGCGGCGCGCGGGGGGTTGCTCGCGCAGTTCCCCGCGCTCCCGGGGAACTGCGGCGCCCGCGGCTGAGTGGCGCCGCCGTAGCTGCGGGCAGTCGTGCCGCTGGGGCGGCACGGGTGGGCGGTGGGCGAGGCACCCTGTACGCGCCGACAAGCGACCCGACCCCCGCCCAGCCGCAGCACAAAGCACGTTCAGAGCAACCCGATGTCCACCCGAGGCATCTTCGGTGCCCGGCGGGCCGGCACATGGCCGCTGAGCAGGATCAGCCGGGCCGCCCGATGCCGCTGCCCGGCGTACGGCTCGAGCAGGCGCAGCATCTCCGCGTCGTCGGCGTGCCGATCCCCGGCCAACGCCCACCCCACGATCCCCGGCAGATGCAGATCCCCGACGGTCACCGCATCCGCCGCCCCATGACTGCGCTGCACGACCTCCGCAGACGTCCACGGCCCCACCCCCGGCACGACCTCCAACCGCGCCTGCGCCTCGGCCGCCGGCATCCCCACCGCCTGCTCCAGCCGCGCAGCGACCCGTACGGCCCGCAGAATCGTGGACGCCCGCTTGTCGTCGACCCCGGCCCGGTGCCACTCCCAGGAGGGAATCAGCGCCCAGGTCCGCGGCGCCGGCATCACCCACATCGGCCGTTCCCCGACTCCCGCGGGCCCCGGCGCCGGCTCCCCGAACTTCCGTACGAGCAACCGCCACGCCCGATACGCCTCGTCGGTCGTGACCTTCTGCTCCAGCACCGACGGAATCAACGACTCCAGCACCAGCCCGGTCCGCGTCAGCCTGAGCCCCGGCCGCCGATGCCGCGCCAGCGCCACCACCCGGTGCCGGGGCACGAAAGCATCCGGATCGTCGGCCGCGCCGAGCAACTCGGGCAACCGCTCCAGCAGCCACTCCGCCCCCGGCCCCCACGCCTCACCGCGCACCTCACCGCCGTACGCGCGCACGCGCAGCGTCCCCGGCCCGACGGGCGTACGGCCGGCCCGCCACACGGATCCGTCCGGCGTGGCCCGGAACGTGGGGTCGGCCGGCCCGCGCCGCAGCGGCCCGAGCACCAGCCCGAGATCGAGCGGCCCGTCCGGCACCCACCGCCGTACCCGCGCCGGCGCCGCCGCCTGCCGCGGTATCCCGGCATGGCCCGCGCGTGTGGTCGTACGCGCGGGCCGCTGAGCGAAACGTCCTGCCACGAGAGGTCCAAGGAGAGAAGGGAGACGTCCCTACGAGACTAGGGGGTGTACGAGGGCTACGGCGGCGTACGCCGAACTCACCGCACCTCGACGAACGCCCCCGCGTCCCGCTCCGGCCGAGGACCCGGCTCCTGAGCCGGATGCCCGACGGCCACCGCACCCATCGGCTCCCACTCCGCCGGCAGCTCCAGCACCTCGCGCACCACATCCCGGCAGAACATCGTGGACGACACCCATGCCGAACCCAGCCGCTCCCCGGCCAGCGCGACGAGGAGGTTCTGCACGCCCGCGCCCATGGCGACGACGAACATCTCCCGCTCGGCGCCGTCCCGCCGCGCGTCCCCGTAGTGGTGCGAGCCGTCCATGACCAGGCACGGCACGACCAGGTACGGCGCGTTGCGGAGCACGTCCCCGCGCCGCACCCGCTTCGCGATGGACTCCTCGCTCTTGCCGTCCCGGCGCAGATCGGCGATCCAGGCGTCCCGCATCGCGTCCAGCAGCCGGGTCCGGGACTCCGCCGACTCCAGCAGCACGAACCGCCACGGCGTGGTGTGGTGCGGGGCGGGTGCGGTGACCGCCGCCGCCACCGCGCGCCGTACCGCACCGGGGTCCACCGGCTGGTCGGTGAAGGCCCGGACCGTGCGCCGCTGGGTGACCGCCTCGCGGACCGCCTCGGAGGTGCCGAGCCGGAACATGTCGCTGTGCGGGTCGCGCACCAGCGCCCGCGCGCCCTCGCCGTCCTCCGGGTCCAGGACGTGGGGCAGACCGCGTACGACGGCCACCGGCCGGCCCGCCGCCTTGCCCTTGACCAGGTCTCCCGCGGCGGCCAGTTCGTCCGCCGTGGCCACGATCGTCGCGCTGAGCGGATTGCCGTACGCGTCCGTGCCCCCGCGCAGATCGTCCAGCACGCGCACCCCGGCGGCGCCGATCGCCACGTCCGTGAGCCCCGAGCGCCAGGGCCGCCCGAACGTGTCGGTGACGATCACGCCCACGTCGACACCGAGCGTGGCGCGCAGGCCGTCGCGGATCGCGCGCGCGGACGCGTCCGGGTCCTCGGGCAGCAACAGCACCGTGCCCGCGGGGGTGTTGGAGGCGTCGACCCCGGCGGCGGCCATGACCAGGCCCTGCCGGTTCTCGACGATCCGGAGGGTGCCGCGGCGGGCGACGACGCGGACCGCCTCGGCGTCGATGGCCGCCTCCCGGTCGGCCGCCTGCATGATCCGGCCCTCGGCCTTGGAGACGATCTTGGAGGTGACGATCAGCACGTCCCCGTCGGCCAGGCCGGGCTCGGTGGCCGCGATCAGCTTGGCGAGGTCGTCGCCCGGCTGCACCTCGGGAATGCCGGACAGGGCCCGGACCGTGTACGCCGTGTGCTCCAAGTGCTCCGGGCGCTCCTCGCTCACGCTCCCCGCACCTCCTCGGCCAGCGCCAGCGCCTCCCGCGCCATCCGCGCGGCCGCGTCGACGTCGGTCATCATCAGCGGTACGGCCCGGCAGCGGATGCCGTCCGCCTCGATCCGCTCGACGGCCGCCGCGTCCACGGTGTCGACCAGCCAGCCGTCCAGCAGCCCGGAGCCGTAGTGCTCGGCGACCGCGGCGGCCGTGGACTCCACGCCGACCGCGGCGAGCACCTTGTCGGCCATCCCGCGCACGGGCGCGTCCCCGACGATGGGGGAGAGGCCGATCACCGGCACGCCCGCGTCCGCGATGGCCTCCCGGACGCCGGGCACGGCCAGGATGGTGCCGATGGACACGACCGGGTTGGACGGCGGGAAGAGGATGACGTCCGCGGCCGCGATGGCCTCCAGCACGCCGGGCGCCGGCTTGGCCTGCTCGGCGCCGACGGGCACGACCGCCTGAGCCGGGACCTCGGCGCGCAGCCGTACCCAGTACTCCTGGAAGTGGACCGCCTTGCGTTCGCCGCCCATCTCGACCGCCACGTGCGTCTCCACGCGGTCGTCGGTCATCGGGATCAGCTTCACGCCCGGCTTCCAGCGGTCGCACAGTGCCTCGGTGACCGCGCTGAGCGGATAGCCCGCGCCGAGCATCTGCGTCCGTACGATGTGCGTGGCGAAGTCCCGGTCGCCCAGGCCGAACCACTCCGGCCCGACGCCGTAGGCCGCCAGTTCCTCCTTGACCCGGAAGGTCTCGTCGGTCCGTCCCCAGCCCTGCTCCTCGTTGATGCCGCCGCCCAGCGTGTACATCACCGTGTCGAGGTCCGGGCAGACCTTCAGCCCGAAGAGGTGGATGTCGTCGCCGGTGTTGCCGATCACCGTGATCTCCGCGTCCGGCACGGCCTGCTTCAGACCGCGCAGGAAACGGGCACCACCGATGCCGCCTGCCAGAACCACAATGCGCATGGCCCCAAGTCTTGCAGGCGGGTACGACAACGCGTCAGGCAGTCACCGGACGAGCTTCGCAGTGCGGAGAGGTGTGCATGGGCATCTCGGTGAGGCCCGGGTGGTACACGTGCAGGCTGACCGCCGGCTCCAGCGCGTCGTTGACGACCTCGTGGACGTACCCCGGCGCGAACACCCGCTGCACACCCGCTGCCAACGCGCGCGTGCCGCGCTCGGTGCGCTCGGTCAGGCTGCCCTCCAGCACGGTGAGGACACCGGAGGAGCGGCCGTGGTCGTGCAGCCCGCTGCCCTGTCCGGGCACCCAGGACAGTAGCCACACCTCGTAGCCGGGGCCGGTGCGCAGCCGGTGGTACCAGCGGGTCGTCGCGTCGTAGCGGACGAGGTGCGCCCACTGGGAGCGGTCGGCGGCGATCGCGCGCGCGAGGCCCACGAACTCGGCCACCGTGACCGGGTGCTCGCGCGGCGGCTGGAGCAGATGCGGGACCTCGAGGATGTCGCCGGCGATCTGGAGGTCGTTGTCGCTGTTCATGGTGCGCTGGTTCCTCAGTGAAAGAAGGTCAGAGGGAACGGAAGAACGGCAGCCGCGTCATCGGAGGGACACGGCTTACAGCTGGAGCGAGGTGTGGCTCAACAGCTGGAACAGTGACAACAGCTACAGCGCGCCCGGGCAGCACCGAGGGACCCGGCGGTGCGGGTCGAGGTGAGTGCCAAGTTCGCGAGCATGCCCACTAGGACACCGGTTCACACCTGGGCTGTCAACTCGACGCCCGGTATGTGGGACAGGTTTCACCTCATCCGGTTCTTCCGTCAGCTGAAAGGTTTGTTCACCGGGATGGCCGGACACATGCGGCACAACCGGGCACTCAAGCCTCGCGCAACTCGATCGAACGCGGAGCCGTCTTCCTCCGTACAGAGATCTGACAGAGGTCTGTACGGGTTCGGCCGCCCCCGGGCCCTCACCTGCGTGTCAAGGTATATGGCGATTTGAACACTTTCCGCACGGCCTTGGTTCCGCAGAGTGAATAACGGGCCCATTAGCAGATCTCGGCTTGACTCGCCCGGAGCAGCACACTTGTAATTTCACTCGTGTCGTTCAGCCGAAATCGGTAACGACTGACGCACGGGGACGCGAAAGACAGACGAGGGGCGCACATGACCGAGCTGGTGCAGCAACTGCTGGTCGACGACGCGGACGAGGAACTCGGCTGGCAGGAGCGCGCGCTGTGCGCCCAGACCGACCCCGAGTCCTTCTTCCCCGAGAAGGGCGGCTCCACCAGAGAGGCGAAGAAGGTCTGCCTCGCCTGTGAGGTCCGCTCCGAGTGCCTCGAGTACGCCCTCGCCAACGACGAGCGCTTCGGCATCTGGGGCGGTCTGTCCGAGCGGGAGCGCCGCCGCCTGAAGAAGGCCGCCGTCTGAGACACACACCGCACGCACGCGTACGCAGGCACGCGTATACGCACGAAAACGTCACGAACGGCCCGTCGCCCATGGGTTATCCACAGGCGGCGGGCCGTCGTCGTGGCCAGCCGATAGTGTGGTCGCTCGTCCGAGACGCCCCGCTGTCCCCGCACGGCACGGGTGTCCACCGCAGTCCATCGAACCGGGGCCCGTACCTCGATGTCCGTGCACAGCCATACGGCAGCCCAAGACGGCGCCGTAACACCTGAGTTCCCGCGCCACGTGGTGACCGCGGTCCTCGTCGCCCACGACGGTGCCCGCTGGCTGCCCGACGCCCTCGCCGGGCTGCTCGGCCAGGAGCGCCCCGTCCAGCACGCGGTCGCGGCCGACACCGGCAGCGCGGACGACTCCGCCCGGCTGCTCACCGAAGCCCTCGGCGACGCCCATGTCCTGCACCTGGCCCGCCGCACCGGCTTCGGCCAGGCCGTGGAGGAGGCGAGCCGCACCGCCCCGGTCCTCACCCCCGAAGAGCTGCCGTACCTCAAGCGCCCCAGCGGCTGGGACCCGGTCACGCGCACGTGGCGCGACGACACGTACGACATGCCCGAACTGCCGCACGGCGAGCCCGTCCAGTGGCTCTGGCTGCTGCACGACGACTGCGCCCCCGAACCCGACGCCCTCGCCCAGCTGCTGCGGGTCGTCGAGAACGAACTGGAGCTGGGCCGCGACGACGTGGCGGTCGTCGGCCCCAAGCTGCGCGGCTGGTACGACCGCCGGCAGCTGCTGGAGGTCGGCGTCTCCATCGCCAACTCCGGCCGCCGCTGGACCGGCCTGGACCGCCGCGAACAGGACCAGGGCCAGCACGACCACGTCCGCACCGTGCTGTCCGTGTCCAGTGCCGGCATGCTCATCCGGCGCGACGTCTTCGAACAGCTCGGCGGCTTCGACCGCCGACTGCCCCTGATGCGCGACGACGTCGACCTGTGCTGGCGCGCCCACGCGGCCGGCCACCGCGTCCTCGTCGCGCCCGACGCGGTCGTACGGCACGCCGAGGCCGCCTCCCGCGAGCGCCGCACCGTCGACTGCGCGGGCCGCACCGCGGCCTCCCCGCACAAGGTCGACAAGGCCGGTGCCATCTACACCCTGCTCGTCAACGCCCGTACGGCCGCGCTGCCCTGGGTGCTGCTCCGGCTCGTCCTCGGCACCGTCCTCAGGACCGTCGCCTACCTCGTCGGCAAGGTCCCGGGCCAGGCCGTCGACGAGATCCGCGGCCTGATCGGCACCCTGCTGCGCCCCGAGCGGATCATCGCCGCCCGGCGCCGCCGCGGCCCCTCGCGGATCGACAAGGGCGAGCTGCGCCAGCTCCTGCCGCCGCCCGGCGCCACCATCCGGGCCACCGTCGAGCAGGTCGCGGGCAACTTCTCCAGCGGCAGGGACAGCGAGACCTCCTCGGCGGGCCGGCACGGCGGCGGCATGGAGTCCGGCCCCGGCGGCGACGACGCCGAGTTCATGGAGATCGAGCAGTTCGCCCGGCTCAAGCGCATCGCCCGCAACCCCGGCCCGGTGCTCTTCCTGGCCCTGCTGCTGATCTCCCTGGTCGCCTGCCGCGCCCTGCTCGGCGGCGGCGCGCTCACGGGCGGCGCCCTGCTGCCCGCACCGGCCGGCGCCGGCGAGCTGTGGTCCCGCTTCACCGACTCCTGGCACCCGGTGGGCGTGGGCGGCACCCCGTCGGCACCGCCCTACCTCGCGATCGTCGCGACCCTCGCCACGCTCCTGTTCGGCTCCACCGGACTCGCGGTCACCGTCCTGCTCGTCGCCTCGGTGCCGCTTGCCGGGTTCACCGCCTACTTCGCCTCCCGGCCGCTCGTCACCTCCAGGCTGCTGCGCGCGTGGGCGGCCATCGCCTACGCCTTCCTGCCCGCCATCACCGGCGCCCTGGCCGGCGGCCGCCTCGGCACCGCCGTCCTCGCCGTGCTGCTGCCGCTCATCGCGCGCGCGGGCATCGCCGCGAGCGGCCTCGCCAACCGCTCCGGAGCGCGCGGCAGTTGGCGCGCCACCTGGGCGTACGCGCTGCTGCTGACCATCACCACCGCCTTCACGCCGATCGTCTGGCCCATCGCGCTGCTCCTCGGCCTCGGCGTGCTGGCCCTGCGCCGCGGCGACCTCGTGGCCTACGGCCTGCGCTTCCTCACCCAGGTCGGCACCCCGCTGCTGCTCCTCGCGCCCTGGTCGCTGACCCTGCTCCCGACCGGCTTCTTCAAGGAAGCCGGCCTGGACTACGGCGCCTCGACCGCCTCCGCGCTCGACCTGCTCGGCGCCAGCCCCGGCGGCGCGGGCACCGTGCACGGCCTGATGCTCCTCGGCATCGTCCTCGCCGCGCTCGCCGCCCTGCTGCGCTCCGAGCGCCAGCTGGGCATCCGCACCGCCTGGGCCGTCGCCCTCGTCGCCCTCGTCCTCGCCGTCCTGTCCAACCGGTCCGCCTGGGCCGGACCGGCCACCCTCGTCTACGGCATCGCGCTGCTGGCCGCCGCCGCCCTCGGTGCCGACGGCGCACGCGCGCGTGTGGCCGAGCAGAGCTTCGGCTGGCGCCAGCCCGTCGCCGCGCTGATCGCCTTCGCATCGGCAGCGGGTCCGCTGCTCGTCGCCGCCGGCTGGATGCTCGACGGCGCCGACGGCCCCCTGAAGCGCAGCGACCCCACCCAGGTCCCCGCGTTCGTCGCCGAGGACTCCACCACCGGCGACCGGGCCCGCACCCTGATCCTCGACAGCGACTCCACCGCACGCGTGCGCTACACCCTGGTCCGCGGCTCCGGCGCCCGCATGGGCGACGCCGAACTCAGCGCCGCCGACGGCGAGAATCCCAAGCTGGACAAGGTCGTCGCCAACCTCCTCGCCGGCTCCGGCGCCGACCAGGCCAACGAACTCGGCGGCTTCGCCGTGCGCTACGTCCTCGTCCACAAGGGCGCACCCCGCGACTTCACGCGCGTGCTCGACGCCACGCCCGGCCTGAGCCGGCTCAGCCAGCAGGGCGGCAGCGCCCTGTGGCGCGTCGACCAGGAGGTCTCCCGCGCCACCATCGTCCCCGCCAGCGGCTCGGGCACGGCCCAGCCGGTCGGCGCGGGACCGGTGGAGATCCACACGACCGTCCCGTCCGGCGCGGACGGCCGCGTCCTGCGCCTCGCCGACAGCGCCTCCGACGGCTGGACGGCCACCCTGGACGGCAAGCCGCTCACCCGCACCACGGTCGACGGCTGGGCCCAGGGCTTCCAGCTGCCCGCGAGCGGCGGCAGGCTCGACGTCGTCTACGACGACCCGATCACCCACACCGCCTGGCTGTGGGCCCAGGGCGCGCTCGCCGTCGTCCTGGTCGTCCTCGCCCTGCCCGGCCGCCGCCGCGACGTCGACGACGACCTGCCCGAGGAGGAGCCCCTGCCCGCCCAGGCCGCCGGCGCGAGCGACGGCCGCCGCGCCCGCCGCCTGCGCGCCCAGGCCGAGGAGCAGCCCGAGGGTCAGACGGGGGAGGAGCCCCTGGCACCGCCCCTGCCCGAGGAGCCCCCGGCGGTTGCCGTACCCCACCAGCAGTCCTACGGCGACTGGGACCAGTCCTCCTACGCGGACACCGGATACACCGGCTACGGAACCGACCAGTTCCAGCCCGGCGCCGGGTACCAGACGCCCGGCTACGACCAGCAGGGCTACGCGCACGACCCGTACCAGTCGGGCCAGTACGACCCGTACGCCTACAGCGGTACGGCCGACCAGATGCCGTACGACCCGACGGCGTACCAGCAGCAGGGCTACGACCCGGCGTACGACCCCGCCCACCAGGGCTACGACCACGGCACCGGCAGTGAGCGCCCCGACGGGAGCCAGCAGTGAAGCGCACGACCCTGTCCCTGATCGCCGGCACCACCGCCCTGGCCGCCGTCACCGCGTTCGCCGCGCTCGACGGCCCGTCCGCGTCCGGCGCCTCCGCCGCCGGGGCGGCGGCCAGCCTCCCCGTGGAGCGCACGAGCCTGCTGTGCCCGGCGCCGAGCATCTCGGACATCGCCGACACGTCGTACACCTCGTACACGCCCGTCACCCAGGGCGCCGCGAGCAGCGGAAAGGCCCAACTCCAGCCGGCCGCCCAGCAGTCGGCGGACGGCACGGACAACTCCCAGACGGGCAAGGACTCCAAGGGGGCGAAGGGCTCGAAGGGCTCCAAGGGCGGGAAGAAGACGTCAGGGACGTCCGGCCGGCCGGTGCTCACTCCGAAGGCGCCCGGCACCCCGGCCACCGGCGACACCTCGGGCGCCGACGCGCCCGCGCTCATCGGCACCGCCGACGGCAACTTCGCGCCCGGCTGGACCGTCCAGGAGACCACCGAGGTCGCCGTCGGCACCGGACGCGGCCTCCAGGGCGTCAACTGCACCGCCGCGGACACCGAGTTCTGGTTCCCGGGCGCCAGCACGGCCGCGAACCGCACCGACTACGTCCACCTGACCAACCCCGACGACTCCGCCGCCGTCGTCGACATCGAGCTGTACGGCAAGAACGGCGCGATCAAGTCCCCGCTCGGCGAGAACCTCACCGTCCCGCCGCACGCGAGCAAGCCGATCCTGCTCTCCACGCTCACCGACGCACAGCAGGCCGACCTGACCGTGCACGTCAGCGTGCGCAGCGGCCGGGTCGGCGCGGCCGTACAGGCCCTGGACGCCAAGGCGGGCGGCGACTGGCTGGCCGCGGCCGCCGACCCGGCCCCCAGCCTGGTCCTGCCCGGCATCCCGAAGGACGCCACCGACGTCCGGCTGATCGCGTTCACTCCCGGCGGTGACGACGCCGACCTCAAGGTCCGCCTGGCCTCGTCCGGCAGCCTGATCACCCCGGCCGGCAACGAGACCGTGCACGTGAAGTCCGGCATGACGACCGCGGCCGACCTCGGCGACGTCACCCGCGGCGAGGCGGGCTCCCTGGTGCTGACCCCCACCGACCAGTCGGTCCCGGTCGTGGCGGCGCTCCAGGTCGTCCGCGGCAAGGGCGACAAGCAGGAGACGGCCTTCATCCCGGCCACGGCCCCCGTCGGCACGCGCGCGACCTCGGCCGACAACAGCGCCAAGGGCACGACCCTGGCCCTGACCGCGCCGACCGCCACGGCCACGGTCAAGGTCACGGCGTCGGCGGGCAGCGAGGGCGGAACGCCGGTGACGAAGACGTTCACGATCACGTCCGGTACGACCCAGAACATCGACGCCCCGGTCCCCTCGGGCCTCCAGGGCACCTACGCCCTCACCGTCGAACCCACCTCCGGCGGCCCGGTCTACGCCTCCCGCACCCTCACCGCCACAGAGGGCGGAGTCCCGGGCTTCACCATCCAGACCCTGCCGAGCGACCGGGGGATGGTGGCGGTACCGGAGACGACGGAGGACCTGGGGGTGCTGCAGAGGTAGTACCGCCGCGGCCGCAGGTAGCCGCGCCGCTGGGGGAGGCTCTCCCACCAGGGATGTTCCTAATCCTCCCCGTACCGGGGATCCACGGTCTCCGGAGTCAGCCCCAGCAGCTCGGCCACCTGCTCCACGACCACCTCGTGCACCAGCGCGGCCCGCTCGTCGCGCCCCTTGGTGCGGATCTCCACCGGCCGCCGGTACACGACCACCCGCGCCCGCCGCCCCTCCCGCGCGGGCACGACCCCGCCCAGCGGCACGGCCTCGTCGCTCCAGACCTGTTCGGCCCGCGCGTCCAGCCGGGGCACCTCCAGCACAAGGAAATCGATGTCGGCCAGCTGCGGCCACCGCCGCTCGAGACGCTCCACGGAGTCCTGCACCAGGTCCGCGAACACCTCGGCACGGCTGGCCGCGAGCGGCACCTGCGGCGGTGCGATCGGCCCCCGCATGCCCCGCCCGTGGCGATCACGACGACGAGGCCCGGGGCCGGTGGCGCGGGGCGGTACACGGTTGTCCATCACTGGTGAAGCGTAGTCCTCGCCCGCGCCCCCCGCCCGGCTCCACACGACGACGCCCCGCTCCGCCGAGTGCGACCCGCCCCATGTCACAGGATGACCATTCAGGCCAACGTCTGGCTCGTTTCCGTAACCCTCCAAGACTGCCGAACTCAAGGCAATTGACGTTGTTTGTACCGACTCATGACCGACTCGCACCCGGCCCGGGACTCGCCGCGCATCCGTCCGCGCAGGTCAACAGGGCCTCCCTGAAAGGGTATGTGGGGCGTTTCACAGCACGACACGGTGGAGTGACCTGGTGGGGAGTCGTCGCGGCCCGCTCAAGAGTGCGGTACCGTCCAACCTCGTGAGCCCTGTACGTCGCTGTTCGCGCACCGCCTGCGGCCGACCCGCCGTGGCGACGCTGACGTACGTCTACGCCGACTCGACCGCGGTCCTCGGCCCGCTCGCCACCTACGCCGAACCCCACTGCTACGACCTGTGCGCCGAGCACTCCGAGCGCCTCACCGCACCCCGCGGCTGGGAGGTCGTACGCCTCCTCGACGGCTCCGCTCCCGCGCGGCCCAGCGGAGACGACCTGGAAGCGCTTGCCAACGCCGTACGCGAGGCGGCCCGCCCCCAGGAGCGCGCGGCCGGGGCGGGCGGCGGCGGAGCCCGCACCGCGGATCCCATGGAGGTCGCCCGCCGCGGCCACCTCCGGGTACTGCGCTCCCCGGACAACTGAGCCACCCCGCCACCCTGGGACAAATCGGGTCCATCCGGTGTCCGTACACCTCGCCCTTACCCCGGACGGGTAGTTTGTGGGCACCCATAGGACTTTGGACTTTCAGGAGGGTTGGCCGTGGCTGCTGATCTGTCGCAGATCGTGAAGGCGTACGACGTGCGCGGAGTGGTCCCGGACCAGTGGGACGAGTCACTGGCCGGACTCTTCGGCGCCGCCTTCGCGGAGGTGACGGGAGCCGCGGCGATCGTCGTCGGCCATGACATGCGGCCCTCGTCGCCGGGCCTCACCCGCGCCTTCGCGCGCGGCGCGGCGGACCGCGGCGTGGACGTCACCGAGATCGGGCTGTGCTCCACGGACCAGCTGTACTACGCCTCGGGCGCGCTGAACCTGCCGGGCGCCATGTTCACGGCCTCGCACAACCCGGCCCAGTACAACGGCATCAAGCTGTGCCGCGCGGGCGCCGCCCCGGTCGGCCAGGACACCGGCCTCGCGCAGATCCGCGAACTGGTGGAGCAGTGGCTGGAGTCGGGTGCCCCCGAGCCGGTGGCCGAGCCGGGAACCCTCTCCTCCCGCGAGACGTTGGAGGACTACGCGGCGCACCTGCGCTCCCTGGTCGACCTGACCGCCATCCGCCCCCTGAAGGTCGTGGTCGACGCGGGCAACGGCATGGGTGGCCACACGGTCCCGTCCGTCTTCGCCGGCCTGCCCCTGACCCTCGTCCCGATGTACTTCGAACTGGACGGCACCTTCCCGAACCACGAGGCCAACCCGCTCGACCCGGCCAACCTCGTGGACCTGCAGAAGCGGGTCCCGCAGGAGGGGGCCGACCTCGGCATCGCCTTCGACGGCGACGCCGACCGCTGCTTCGTCGTGGACGAGCACGGCGACCCGGTCTCCCCGTCCGCGATCACCGCGCTCGTCGCCGCGCGCGAGCTGGCCCGCAACGGCGGCCAGGGCACGATCATCCACAACCTGATCACGTCCCGTACGGTCCCGGAGGTCGTGAAGGAGAACGGCGGCACCCCGGTCCGCACCCGCGTCGGCCACTCCTTCATCAAGGCCGAAATGGCGACGTCGGGCGCGATCTTCGGCGGCGAACACTCCGCCCACTACTACTTCAAGGACTTCTGGAACGCCGACACGGGCATGCTGGCCGCCCTGCACGTCCTCGCGGCCCTCGGCGGCCAGGACGGCCCCCTGTCCTCCCTGGTTGCCCAGTACGACCGTTACGTAGGCTCCGGCGAGATCAACTCGACAGTCGCCGACCAGTCGGCCCGCCTGTCCGCGATCCGCGCCGCCTACGAGAACCGCGCCGACGTCACCCTGGACGACCTCGACGGCCTCACGGTCGCCGCGGCCGACTGGTGGTTCAACGTCCGCCCCTCCAACACGGAACCCCTCCTCCGCCTGAACGCCGAGGCCAAGGACGAGGCAACCATGACCAAGATCAGGGACGAGGCCCTGGCCATCATCAGGGCCTGACAACGGGGTCCTGCCGACCGACGGCGGGGTGGCGGGTCGGTGGGCCTGCTTTTCCGCCGACGGGGGCGGGGTATGGGGCCTGATTCTCGGTCGACAGCGCTGGGTGACGGGCTTGTTCTCGGTCGACAGTGCCGGTGGTGGGCTTGTTCTCGGTCGACAGTGCCGGGCTGGCGGATTTGTTCCTTGGGTGACAGTGCCGGGCTGGCGGATTTGTTCCTTGGGTGACAGTGCCGGGGTGGTGGGTCCGCTTCTCGGTCGACGGAGTCGAGGTGGTGGGTCCGCTTCTCGGTCGACGGAGTCGAGGTGGTGGGTCCGCTTCTCGGTCGACGGAGTCGAGGTGGTGGGTCCGCCTCTCAGTCGACGCAGTCGAGGCGGCGAGCCTGTCTCTTGGGCGACGGGTTCTGTCAGTCAGCCGACGGAGCCGGGGTGACGGGTCAGCTCCTCCCCAGCCGGCGGAGCCGGCCTTCCCCACCCCGGGGCCCTGCCCCGCGCCTCTCTGGCCGGCGGAGCGGGGTCCTGGAAACCCTGCTTCGGCACCCGCACTGCCGCCCTGCTCCGCCCCGTCGGCTCCTGGTCTCGGGCCGTGTCGTGGAGGCTCTGCTTCTGGCCCGGCCGAGCCGCCCGCACTCCCGCCCAGCCCGGCTCTCCTTCACCCCGCCTCCGGCTTGCGTTGCCGAGACCGGGTCTCTCTGTCAGCCAGTAGCCGACCGCCGTCCGGCCCGGGCATTCCCCGACGCCGCCTCACTTCTCCCCGCCCTGCCCCTGCCCGTCTCCGTCCGCGTTGCTGAGATCTGGCCTGTCGGCCGACTGAGGCTCCCGCCCACCTCCGCCCCGCGCGGCCCCGACCCTTGCCCGCCCCGCCTCCGGTTCGTGTCGCAGAGACCTGCCTTGTCAACCGCCCGAACCACCCCCCAACCCGCGCCCACTCCCTCCCCGAGTCCTGCCCGACCCGCCCTCTTCCCGCCCACGGACCGTTTCCCCGAGACCTCGCTTCTGGGCCGACCGAGACGGGTGGGCGGGTGGGCGAGAACCGGGGGTCAGGGGGGGGCGGAGCCTCCTGGACGGTGCCTGCGGCCCGGCTCAACCCGCTCAGCAGCGGTACGCTGACCAGCGGCCAAAGAAACCTCGCCCTCGAAGGGACACCTCATGCCGCTCGAAGCCGGCCTCCTGGAGATCCTCGCCTGCCCGGCCTGCCACGCCCCCCTCAAGGAGCAGGACACCGAGTTGATCTGCACGAGCCAGGACTGCGGCCTCGCCTACCCCGTCCGCGACGGCATCCCGGTCCTCCTCGTGGACGAGGCCCGCCGCCCCGAGTGACGAGGCGCTTCACCTCGTAGACGCTCGTAGGCTCACGCAGACGTAGACCCGTAGGCCCGCGTAGGCGGTCACAGACCCCCACAAGGCCACGCGGACCGTCGTACCCCCCAGGTCCACGCAGACCAGGCGCCCGGCGCCACACCCCCGCACAGGACCCCGGCGATCGGAGGCTGCCGCCCATGCTGGACGAATCGCTGCTCGACACCCCGGAGGGCCTCGCCGAGGCCGATCGCCGAGGCCTGCTGCGCGGTGCCGCCGAGGCCGGCGCCCGCGTCCGCACCGCCGCCCGGCACGCCGCCGAGGCCGGCGTCGGCGACCTCAAGCCCGACGGCCGCCCCCGCGCCGTCCTGATCGCCGGCCCCGGCGCCGCCGCCACCCACACCGCCGACCTCATCGGCGCGCTGGCCGGCGTCGGCAGCCCCGTCGTCCGCCTGGCCCCCACCGGCGTCGCCCCGGCCGCAGGCGCCCTGCGCTGGGAACTGCCGGGCTGGGCCGGTTCCGTGGACCTGCTCCTGATCGTCACCCCGGACGGCACCGAACCGAGCCTCTCCCTCCTCACCGACCAGGCCTACCGCCGCGGCGTCTCGGTCGTCGCCGTGGCCCCGGCCCAGACCCCGCTCGCCGAGGCGGTCGTCGGTGCGCACGGCCTGTTCGTACCGATGGCGACCGCGCCGTACGACCACGGTGAACCGCTCGCCGCGTCGTCCCCGGGCGTCTTCTGGGCGCTGCTCACCCCGCTGCTGGCCCTGCTGGACCGCGTCGGCCTGCTCAGCGCCCCGCCCGACGAACTGGAGAAGGTCGCCGACCGCCTGGACCACATCGCCGAGCGCTGCGGCCCCGCCATCGTGACCTACAGCAACCCGGCCAAGACCCTCGCCGCCGAACTCGCCGACGCGCTCCCCGTGGTGTGGACCGAAGGCACCTCGGCCGGTCCCGCCGGGCACCGCTTCGCCGCCGCCCTCGCCGAGCTCGCCGGCCGCCCCGCGCTCGTCGCCGAACTCCCCGAGGCACTGGCCGCGCACAGCGCCCTGCTGGCCGGCCCGCTGGCCGCCAGCGCCGACCCCGACGACTTCTTCCGCGACCGCGTGGAGGAGGCGCCCGCGCTGCACGCGCGCGTAGTGCTGCTCCGCGACCGCCCGATCAGCGGCCTCACCGCCGCCCCCGCCGCCCGCGACCTGGCCCTCAGCCACGACACGCCGATCAGCGAACTCGAACCGGAGGAGGGCGGCGAACTGGAGACCCTCGCGGAACTGATCGCCGTCACGGATTTCGCCGCCGTTTACCTGGCGCTCGCTTCCAGGGCCTGATGTGTGCTCCGGGCCGGATCACCATCCGGCTCCGGGCCGGATCACCCGCGCCCACGACCAGCACGGCAACCCGCACCGCATCCGGCACGACGCCCGGCACCCCCGCCGGGGCGCCGGCCGAGCAGCGTACGTACGACAGACACGGACAGAAGAAGACACATGGACCGCCTCGACAACACCATCCGCCCCTACGCCTGGGGTTCCCCCACCGCCATCCCGCACCTGCTCGGCGTCGAGCCGACCGGTGAGCCGCAGGCGGAGATGTGGATGGGCGCGCACCCGGGCGCCCCCTCGCGCACCGCGCGCGGGAGCCTCGTCGAGGTCATCGACGCGAACCCGCGGGCCGAACTGGGCGAGGAGGCCGTGGCGAAGTTCGGCCCGCGCCTGCCCTTCCTGCTCAAGATCCTCGCCGCCGGCGCGCCGCTCTCCCTCCAGGTGCACCCGAACCTGGAGCAGGCCAAGGAGGGTTACGCCGACGAGGAGCACCGTGGCATCCCGGTCGACGCCCCGCACCGCAACTACAAGGACGCCAACCACAAGCCCGAACTGATCTGCGCGCTCACCGAGTTCGACGGCCTGTGCGGCTTCCGCGACCCCGTCCAGGCCGCCGACCTGCTCGCCGGACTCGGCGTCGACTCCCTCAAGCCGTACGTCGACCTGCTGCACGCCCACCCCGAGGCCGCGGCCCTGCGTGAGGTTCTTACCGCGATCCTCAGCGCCGATCCGGAGGAGATGGCCCGCACGGTCGCCGAGGCCACCGCCGCCGCCACCCGCCTCGGCGGCGACTACGCGCCCTACGCCGACATCGCCCACCACTACCCGGGCGACCCCGGCGTGATCGCCGCGATGCTGCTGAACCACGTCCGCCTGCAGCCCGGCGAGGCCCTGTTCCTCGGCGCCGGCATCCCGCACGCCTACCTGAACGGCCTCGGCGTCGAGATCATGGCCAACTCCGACAACGTCCTGCGCTGCGGCCTGACGCCCAAGCACGTCGACGTCCCCGAACTGCTGCGCATCGTCCGCTTCGAGGCGAGCGACCCGGGCGTGCTGCGCCCCGAGGCCTCCCCGGACGGGGAGGAGGTCTACGAGACGCCGATCGACGAGTTCCGCCTGTCCCGGTACGTCCTTCCCGAGGGCACCGCCGCCCACGACCTCACCCTCGGCACCCCGCAGATCCTGCTGTGCACGGCCGGTTCCGTCCGCGCGGGCGACCACGATCTGGGCCCCGGCCAGTCGGTCTTCGTCCCAGCGGGCGAGAAGGCGGAGGTCTCCGGAGCGGGAACGATCTTCCGCGCCACTGTGATCGCATGACGGGCTGCCGGTGTGATCGTGTGACCGGGGTTGTGGACAACTGACGCGGCGAGGCCTGGCCGGGCTGTAAGAATGACCCATCGGCAAAGGCCGGGCAAAGCCGGGCGCAGGCCTGGACGGCGTACACGTACGAAGGCGAAAGGACACGCGGGCAGATGAGCGCGTCAGGCGGTACGAAGGCGATCGTGGCGGCACTCGGCGCCAATCTCGCGATCGCGGCATCGAAGTTCGTGGCGTTCGCGTTCAGCGGCTCCTCCTCGATGCTCGCCGAGGGCGTCCACTCGCTCGCCGACTCCGGCAACCAGTTCCTGCTGCTGATCGGCGGCAAGAGAGCCCAGCGCGAGGCGACTCCCCAGCACCCCTTCGGCTACGGCCGCGAGCGCTTCATCTACGCCTTCCTGGTCTCGATCGTCCTCTTCTCCATCGGCGGCATGTTCGCCATCTACGAGGGCTACGAGAAGATCAGCCACCCGCACGCAGTGGAGAACTGGTACTGGCCGGTGGGCGTCCTCGTCTTCGCGGTCATCGCCGAGGGCTTCTCGTTCCGCACGGCCATCAAGGAGTCCAACGAACTGCGCGGCAAGCTGTCCTGGGCGCAGTTCATCCGCCGCGCCAAGGCGCCCGAGCTGCCCGTCGTCCTGCTGGAGGACTTCGGCGCGCTCATCGGCCTGGTCCTCGCCCTGTTCGGCGTCGGCCTCGCGGTGGCCACCGGCGACGGCGTCTGGGACGGCATCGGCACCGTCTGCATCGGTGTCCTGCTCGTCTGCATCGCCCTGGTCCTGGCCGCCGAGACCAAGTCCCTGCTGCTGGGCGAGGCCGCGGGCCTGGACGTGATCAAGAAGATCGAGGAGGCGACCGTCGACGGCGACACGGTCACCGGCGTCATCCACATGCGCACGCTGCACCTCGGCCCCGAGGAGCTGCTGATCGCCGCCAAGATCGCCGTCCAGCACGACGACACGGCCACCGAGGTTGCGAACGCCATCAACGCCGCCGAGGCCCGCATCCGCGCCGCCGTCCCGATAGCCCGCGTCATCTACCTCGAACCGGACATCTACAGCGAGGCCGAGGCCGCCAAGGGCCCGGACCCGGACGCGACCCCGGGCGGCCGGAACCCCCACGCGGCCGGGCACTGAGGCTTTCCTCAGCCCCCCATCGGCTGCGTCGGCCAGGTCACCACCGGCACCGGCGGCGCCTTCCGCCGTCGTACGGCGAGGAAGCCGATCCCGAGCCCGATGCCCACGAGAACCAGCACGACGCCGAGGAGCAGAGCCGTAAGGATCAGGGCCGGGACCGAGCGATCCTCCGTCACCCGGCCCCGCACCGCGTCCGCGGACACCGTCCCGCCCCGGTCGTCGAGGTGGAAACGCGAGTCGTTGGAGTTGGCGCGGTAGTCGCCCAGGAGGAACAGCCGCCCCTCCGGGACGGTCACGTCATACGTCCGGTGCGCGCCGTCGGCGTCACCGCCGTACACATACGGCTCCTCGACCGCCTTCCCGTTCACCGTCACGCGCTCCCGCGCCCCCACGAGCGTGCAGCACCGCACCCGGTCCCCGCCCACCCCGATGACCCGCTTCACCAGGGGCGTGCGGAACCCGTAGGACTCCGGCGGCGTGAACACCACGACGTCACCGCGCCGCACCGCGCTCCCGTCGACGCTCTCCCAGACGATCCGCTCGCCCTGCCCGTACGTCGGCCGCATGCTGCTGCCGCCCACGGTGGAGACCCCGTACGCCCCTCGCAGCCAGCCGAAGGCACCAACCGCCAACACCAGCCCCAGCACCCCCACTACAAGCCCGGAAACCCCCAGCCCCCGTCCCCGCCCGCTGCCCGCCATGCCCCGCCCTCCCTGACCGACCCCTCCGAGGCGTGGAGAATAACGCGCTCCGTGAACACCCTGTGCGAGCCGAAACCGGCACACCGGGAAGCCGGGTGGCCGGCGAACCGGGACTGTCCGAAAGTTCGCGTAAGCCCGGTGTGACCTCTCACACCCCTGCCGGCAGCCCTCATGCCCCCGCCCTGCCCTCGAAACCAGCTGGCGCCTGGCTCGAACCCCACGAAGGCGGACTGGGGGCGACCGGGTCCTCCGGTGTAGCTTGGGACGAAGCCAGACGTCGCTGCTGATGGCGGTCGGGCGGTCCCGTGCGGACCGGCCGAGGGAGAGAGGGCCTCCGACGGACTGCGCTGCGCGTACGTGGGCATGCGTGTGTCCCTCCCGGACACTTCCGTGTCCGCTCTCGGGCACCCTGTGTCCGCCGCCGCGCAGACCAGCCGTATCCACCTCGCCCCGATACCGAGGAGCAGCCCGCAATGACGACTGTCGACAGCCGACAGGACTTCAAGGTCGCCGACCTCTCGCTGGCCGAGTTCGGCCGCAAGGAGATCACCCTCGCCGAGCACGAGATGCCCGGCCTGATGGCGATCCGCAAGGAGTACGCCGAGACCCAGCCCCTCGCGGGCGCCCGTGTCACCGGCTCCCTGCACATGACCGTCCAGACCGCCGTGCTCATCGAGACCCTGGTCGCCCTGGGCGCGCAGGTCCGCTGGGCCTCCTGCAACATCTTCTCCACCCAGGACCACGCGGCCGCCGCCATCGCCGTCGGCCCGAACGGCACGCCCGACAACCCGCAGGGCATCCCGGTCTTCGCCTGGAAGGGCGAGACCCTGGAGGAGTACTGGTGGTGCACCGAGCAGGCACTGACCTGGCCGGACAGCCCCACCGGCGGCCCGAACATGATCCTGGACGACGGCGGCGACGCCACCCTCCTCGTCCACAAGGGCGTCGAGTACGAGAAGGCCGGCCAGGTCCCCGCCCTCGACACCGCCGAGTCCGACGAGCACCGCGTCATCCTCCAGCTGCTGCACCGCACCCTGGGCGAGAACCACCAGAAGTGGACCCAGCTGGCCTCCGAGATCCGTGGTGTGACGGAGGAGACCACGACGGGTGTCCACCGCCTGTACGAGATGCAGCGCGACGGCGTCCTCCTCTTCCCCGCGATCAACGTCAACGACGCGGTGACGAAGTCGAAGTTCGACAACAAGTACGGCTGCCGCCACTCCCTGGTCGACGGCATCAACCGGGCCACCGACGTCCTGATCGGCGGCAAGACCGCGGTCGTCTGCGGTTACGGCGATGTCGGCAAGGGCTGCGCGGAGTCCCTGCGCGGCCAGGGCGCCCGCGTGATCGTCACCGAGATCGACCCGATCTGCGCCCTGCAGGCGGCGATGGACGGCTACCAGGTCACCACGCTCGACGAGGTCGTCGACAAGGCCGACATCTTCGTCACGACGACCGGTAACAAGGACATCATCATGGCCTCGGACATGGCCAAGATGAAGCACCAGGCGATCGTCGGGAACATCGGCCACTTCGACAACGAGATCGACATGGCCGGTCTGGCGAAGGTGCCGGGCATCGTGAAGGACGAGGTCAAGCCGCAGGTCCACACCTGGACGTTCCCGGACGGCAAGAAGATCATCGTGCTGTCCGAGGGCCGCCTGCTGAACCTGGGCAACGCCACCGGTCACCCGTCGTTCGTGATGTCCAACTCCTTCGCGGACCAGACGCTGGCCCAGCTCGAGCTGTTCACCAAGCCCGACGAGTACCCGGTCGGCGTGTACACGCTCCCGAAGCACCTGGACGAGAAGGTCGCCCGCCTCCACCTGGACGCCCTCGGCGTGAAGCTCACCAAGCTGCGCCCGGAGCAGGCCGCGTACATCGGTGTCGAGGTCGACGGCCCGTTCAAGTCGGACCACTACCGCTACTGAGCCGACGGCTCCGTAGTCCCGCCCGCCGGGGAGCGCGCCGGTGCACCGCCGCGCTCCCCGACAGCAGGTCCCCCGAGGCAGGCCCCCGCACCCCCGTGCCGGGGGCCTGCCCCTTTGCCAGGCCCGTCAAGCCCCAGGACCCCCATGCCCCGCGGCCGTTATTCGCTCCACGATCCGCACGATCACACCCCCCTCGCAGAAGAGCACTTCCAATGCGCCCCCGGCCCGTCCGGCTGGCGCTATGTCTCGCGGCTGACCGACCCCGCCGGCAACCAGCGTGGCTCGGTCGACCTCGCCCTGGACGACCTCGGCCGCCCTATCCGCCTCGAACTGCACGCGGGAGGCTGGCAGGTACGCGGCGCCGCCCTCGACGGCGTCACCTGGGCCCGCACCGACCCCACCGGAACCCATGCCACCGAAGGCAATGTGCGCGCCCACGCCTTCACCGGCACGTCCCCCGCGTTCCTCATCGCCACCGCCCGTCTCCTGCGCCTCACCCCCTCGTCCGCCGCGACCCGCGTACGCCTGGTCGCCTTCACGGATCCGGTCCTCGCCCCCCGCACCGTGGACCAGTCCTGGGCCTTGGTGAACAGCGAAGCACACGCCACTGACAACGGCCCCCTGACCGTGGACGAATACCAGGTCACAGCCCTGGACACGGGCGAACGGCACAGCGTCCACATCGCTGGCGACGTCGTCCTGGCCGCACCCGGGATCGAGCTGGAGGACCTCGAGTCACCGCCGTCGACGTTCGACTGAGGGCGGAGAGACCCGACCACCGGGAAACCGAGAGAGGCGACCTGGCGAACTCCTCGGACCCGCTCTATGCGGGCGGCGCGAATCCGGTGGACGGGCGGTCGGTCGCCGACTCATCCCGCCGTGGCACCGACGACGGCATGACGGGAGCGTGCGGCTGAGCCGGTTGAGCCGGTTGAGTCTGTTGGGTCGGTTGATTCGCCTGAGGGTAAGTCTGCGACCAGGTCGCCGCAGTCGCAGGAGAGGGCGGCCGATACCCGGCCGCCGGCGGGGCGAAGCCGGCGACGCCGAACGCCTGCCGGGCCTCACGGGACTGCCGCTCGTGCACCACGGCAGCGAGGAAGGCGGCGGCCGGCAGATCCTGTGGCACCGAAGCACCCGTACGCGCGGCGAGGTCGCCCGCGAGCCGCTGTGCCATACCGACGGAAACCTGCGGATCGAGCTGCTGCATCCGTGTCAGGTACTGCCGTACGGCGAGCCACAGCCCGTCCGGCACCGCTGACAGATCCAGCGCGGCGAACCGCCCCACGAGCCACGGCGGCGGAGGCGGCACGAACCCGACCTGGCCGGTGGGTATCCGCTCGCGCACGACCAGCGTTCCCGCGAACACGTCCCCGAGCCGCCGGCCTCGCGCGGACACCAGCGAGGCGATGCAGGCCACCACGCCGAACGTCAGCAGGATCTCGACCACACCGATCGCACCCCGCACCAGCGCGTGCCGGAACCGGATCGGGCCGCCGTCGTCCCGCACCACCCGAAGCCCGAAAGCCAGCTTCCCCAGCGAACGCCCCTGACTGAGTGTCTCCACCGCGATCGGCCCCCCGACCAGTACCAGCAGAAACGTCGCGATCGACAGCGCCACCTGCGCGGCCTCGTCCAGGGAAGCCGTCGACATCACCAGCGCCACGGTGACGACGGTGTACGTGGTCACGGCCGCCACCAGGTCGAACAACACGGCCAACGCCCTGCTCGGCAGCTTCGCCGGCCGCAGTTCGAGCGCCACCGCCTCGCCCGTCACCAGCTCACTCACGCCCGCCGTCCTTCCCTGATCTGCCCCCGGAACCGCAAGTCTGCCAAGCTGTGAGCGCATCGCGCCGCAGTACGACAAGCTGACAGCAATCGCGAGCATCCACCACGAGCGGACCAGCTGTCGACGACCAGCCGAGGAGCACGCACACCCGATGGACCTGGACGTCTTCGTCGCCGCGCACCGAGCCGAATGGGACCGGCTCGACGCCCTGCTCCGCCGCCGGCGCCGCCTGAACGGCGCTGAGGCCGACGAACTCGTCGCGCTCTATCAGCGCACCGCCACCCATCTCTCCCTCATCCAGTCGAGCGCCCCGGACCCGCAGCTGACAGGACGGCTGAGCCAACTGGTGGCACGCGCGCGTAGCGCCGTCACCGGCACCCGCCGTGCCTCATGGCGCGACGTCACGCGCTTCCTGGGCGAGGGTTTCCCTGCCGCGGTCTACCGCGCGCGCCACTGGTGGGTCCCCACAGCGCTGGTCTCCACGGTCGTCGCGATCCTCCTGGGCTGGTGGATCGGCACCCACCCGGACGTGCAGTCGTCCATCGCGGCCCCCAGCCAACTGCGCGAGCTGACTCGCCCCGGCGGCGAGTACGAGACGTACTACTCCAGCCACCCCGCGGCCGCCTTCGCCGCCCAGGTGTGGACGAACAACGCCCAGGCGGCCGCGATGTGCCTGGTCCTGGGCGTCTTCCTGGGCCTGCCCGTCCTCTGGATCCTCTTCGAGAACATGCTCAACCTGGGCGTCGGCTTCGGCTTGATGTCCTCAGCCGGCCGGCTCGACACATTCCTGGGACTGGTCCTCCCGCACGGCCTGCTCGAACTGACCGCCGTCTTCGTCGCCGCGGGTACGGGACTGCGCCTCGGCTGGACCCTCATAGACCCCGGCCCCCGCACCCGGCGTGTCGCTCTCGCCGAGGAAGGCAGGGCAGCGGTCGGCATGGCGATCGGCCTGGCCCTGGTCCTCTTCGTCTCCGGCGCCATCGAAGGCTTCGTCACCCCTTCCGGCCTGCCCACCTGGGCGCGCATAGGCATCGGCGTGATGGCCGAGCTGGCATTCCTGACGTACGTCTACGTCCTGGGAGGCCGCGCGGTACGCGCCGGCGAGACAGGCGATCTCGAAGCGACGGACCGCAGCGCCACTGTCCCCACCGCCGCCTGATGTGCGGTCGACCCCTGTGAGCTGCTAGTCTCCTCTTCGCCCCACAAGACCCGTTGACACGGGGGGAGTGGGGAGGTAGATTCAAACAGTTGCCTGGAACTGGACAGGTTCGGCGGCAAGCGTTAGACTCTACAAGCTTCCTGAGGAGAGTCGGAAACGACATCTCGAAGAAGCACCTTCCGATTACTCAGAAATGAGCGGCCGGTCAGACCGGCCAAGAACTTCTGATAAAGTCGGAATCGCCGGAAAGGGAAACGCGAGAGCGAGAACCTGGAAAGCACCGAGGAAATCGGATCGAGAAAAGGTCTGATAGAGTCGGAAACGCAAGATCGAAGGGAAGCCCGGAGGAAAGCCCGAGAGGGTGAGTACAAAGGAAGCGACCGTTCCTTGAGAACTCAACAGCGTGCCAAAAATCAACGCCAGATATGTTGATA